>NZ_BOCG01000122.1 GCF_016587775.1 Lactobacillus nasalidis
GCGCCGGCAGCTGCCCCTGGGTCAGGTCGGCGGCCAGCATCTGCCGGGCTGCTGCTGTGATTTTGGCATTGGCCCGCCAGACGGTCTCAAGTTCCGCTTGGTCCAGCGACTGCAAATAAGTCCAGAGCTCTTGAGCCTGAGCGAAGAAAACGGGGCTGCTTTTGGGCAAAAAAGCGCGGTCGTCAGCCTGCATCTTTTTTGCCGGGGAAATTATGATCTTCATTTTTTACATCCCTTTAATAATCTAGTAAAATAAAACATATGTTTAACAAAACAAGGAGGAGCAGAATTGATCAACCCTGATTTTGCAATTATCTTAAATTTTAACCCAACAGCCGGGAAAGTAAACGCGGATGCTCTGGTCCGCCGGGCCAGAGACATCGGCGCCCGGGCGGTCAGCGGCCCTGATGCCCTGCAGGAGGCCTGTGAGAAGTACACCATCGCCCGCCTGCCAAAGCAAGACGGCAAAGCCTACGGGGCAGATGAAGTCGTGGACGCCTTGACAGCGACCAGAAAGGCCGGCCAGGCCCTGGTCGTCGACGTTGCCGTGAACGCGGACGGCGAAATCGCTGAAGACGCGCAAGCCAGCTTGGAAGCCTTGAATTCCTGGATGCACAAGTTCGGCCACGCGGCCAACGAGGGCCAGCCAAGCACGCTGGCAGCCGACGCGACGGATTCTTTCGTCTTGACCAACCGGCACGCGCCGTATCAAGCCTACCTTTTCCTAAAGGCTCCTTATCCTGCCGCAGTCAAGGTAACGGGCCTGACGGAAGAGCCAAACCGGGTCGAATGGATTGACGGCCGGGAAGAATGCGATTTTGTTTTTGAGCAGGGAGTGCTGACGGTTCAGTTGAAAAAGCAGGAAAGTCCCTTTGCTTGGCAATTGGTCCGGATCCAAGGCCACCGGCCGGAAGACGATCTCACCGAGACCAAATTTTAAATTCATATTAAAATAGTCCTTCATGCGTTTTAATCATGGGGCAAATCGTGTTATACTGAACACAATCTTTTGTAAGTACAGATTGGAGTTATTAATGACTTCTCGCAAAGACTACCGTAAGAAGAACATTCAAGGCAGCAAGTACCTGGTCATCGCGGGCGTGGCGGTTATCGCCCTGGCCTGCGCTGGCATTTGGGGACACAATGCCTACCAGCAGCACCAGGCAACGGTTTTGGCGCAGAACAAGCGCCAGGTTGCCTATAACAAGAAGCACTTCAACGCCAATGTTTCGATTTTTGGCGTTAAAGTCGGCAAGCTGACGGTTGCCCAGGCCACCAAGAAGATCCAGGCCAAGGCCAAGAACAAGCTGGTCTACAAAAACGGCAAGATTAGCGCCGTTCATGACAGCAAAGTGGCCGTGATCAGCCAAAGCACCGTCCAGAAGTACTTTGACAAGCAGTACACCCAGCTGCCGACCAGCAAGAGCTACAAGTACCAGAACACCTCCCTGGCCAAGGGCAAGAGCAAGCTGAAGCAGCTGATGGCTGCCAGCGTCGACTACAAGGTGGCGGGCAAGACCTTCACCCTGCCGGCTAAGACCTACTTGACCCAAGTCAGCTACTACAGCGGCGCCATTCACTACGACGACTCAAGCAAGCTGACGACCAAGCTCAACGCCATGGACAAGGAAGTCAAGACCCTGGGCAAGAGCTACAAGTTCACGACCCCGTCCGGGTCAACCATCACCGTCACCAACCAGAGCTACGGTTGGGGGATCTGGACGGCCAGCGCCAAGAAGGCGGTTCTGGCAGCTTATGAGAGCGGCAAGAAGACCATCGACGGCAAGAATCACATCTACGGCGAAGGCTACACCACGCAAGGGCTGGGCTATGGCAAGAGCAACAACGGGCTGGGCAACAGCTATGTCGTTGTTTCCATCTCCAGCCAGGACCTGTGGGTAGTCGTTGACGGCAAGGTGGCCGTAACGGTTTCCGACGTGGTTACGGGGACGGCCAACAAGGGCGACAACGCTACGCCTAAGGGCGTCTGGTACATCATGTACAAGCAGCAGGACGCGACTTTGAAGGGGCAGAACGACGACGGGTCGAACTACTCATCCAAGGTTGACTACTGGATGCCGTTCACTCTGAGCGGCTGTGGCCTGCACGACGCGTCATGGCGGACCGACTGGTCAAGCACGGCCTACCTGGAAGGCGGGTCCCACGGCTGCGTGAACATCCGGCCAAGCGAAATCAAGTCCGTTTGGAACGCGGTTACGACGCACATGCCAGTGATCGTTTACTAAAATTGATACTGAAAAAAATCTGCTTTCCTTGGGAAGGCAGATTTTTTTGTTCCAGGGCTATTGCATATGCCGCTTTTTATCATTAAAATATTCATGAAAGCGCAAACAGTATCAGGAGGAAGAAGCAATGCCTTGGTTTGCAATCATGACCGTCTTTGCAATCGCTTTGGCGGTCTCCGGACTGATCAGCCTGGTCAAGCTTTTGACCGGATATTTTAACAAAACCCATGAATAACAAACAAAAGGATCTGTCTTCGTTAATGAAGGCAGATCCTTTTCTCTATTTCTTGGTCAATTCGAGCAATTTGTGGACGGGTTCCTTGGTCTTCAGCTTCTTCTTGCCCTTCTCAAGGAGAATTCCCGTCTGTACCCCCTTGATGAACGGAGCGGAACGCTTCAAAGCCTGGCCGGCAGCATAGCCCACGGCCATCAAAAGCGCGATTCTCTTAACATGCTTCATTTTCATTTTGCTCACCTTATTTCTCACAGGTCTGACAACTGATCCCTTTTCTTATATTATAGCGCTTTCCGGAACGCTCACCTAAGCAAATTCCGTAACATCTTTGACATCGTAGCGGACGGTGTCAGGCACGACCTCGCTTGGGTCCGGCTTGCCGATGGAGATGGCCATTACCGGAACATACTGCTCCGGGTCCAGGCCGAATTCAGCGGCTGCCTTGCTTGCGTCATAGCCAGCCATTGGGTTGGTTTCGTAGCCGTGTTCCCGGGCCACCAGCATCAGCTGCATGGAAACAAGCGAGGCATCCACCATCGCGTCGGCTACCAGCATCTGCCGGTCTGCCTTTTCATAAAGGGGCAAGAAGGTGTTAACCGCGGCGTCACGGGCTTCCGGGGTAACCTTCTTGGCTTCAACCATGCCGTTCCACAGGTCCCGGTACTTCAGATATGACTTGGTGTTGCCGAAGACCATGATCGTAGCTGGGGCCGTGTCAACCTGTTGGTAGTTGAACGGCATCAGGAAGTCGTGCAGCTTTGCCTTGCCTTCTGGCGTGTCGACGATGACAAAGTGCCAGGACTGCAGGTTGCAGGCACTTGGAGCTGAAATGGCTTCGTTGATGATTTCCAGCAGCTCCTCCCGGGAGATCTTGACGCTGGAATCATAGTGCCGGATGGACTTTCTGTTTTGCATGATGTCTTTAAAATCGTTGTTCATTTTCCTTACCTCAAAAAATTCTCAAAGCTTTTTCTCCCTTTTATTGTAATCGATTACAAAGATTTTAGACAGAGCAAAAAACTGTTTCCAGCTTTCAGCGGAAACAGTTTTCTTTTTTGCTTATTTAGCTTACTTCTGCAGGGCAGCAGCCACGGCAGCGTTGACGTCAGCTTGTTCGCTGGCAATCAAGTCTACCCGGGTAGCGATGACCTTCCGGTCCATCTTGATTTCCCGGTTCAGCAGCATGTCGCTTTCCTTGTCAGTAAAGAAGGCGTTGTATTCGTCGTAGCGTTCCTGAGTCTTGAAGACGCGGGAGATGACGGTGATGAAGGTAGCGAATTCCATGTCGCCGCCGACCGTCTTTTCCATCCAGGCCCATTCGTCTCTGATCCAGTTCCAGGCCAGCTGTTCACCTGCCGGGTTGGACAGAACGCCGTTGAACCAGCCGCGCAGGTCCTGCGGCTTGACGATTTCCGCGTTTTCGAACCAGGAAACGATCTTCTTCAGTTCGCCCTCGTCCTTGCTCTTGACGATCGCGGCTTCCAAGTCCATCTTGAATGACGGGTCGCTGGTTGCCTGGTAGAGGCCGACCAGCTTGTCAGTCAGTTCGCTTGACCCGTAGTTTTCAACTTCGTTGATCAAAACGTATGCCCGGATGTCGGCAGACAGTTCTGCCAGCTTGTCAGCGTATTCCACGTAGATTTCGTGGGCCTGCTTTTCAGAGTCGGCGTTATGGCCGTAAAGGCTGGCTGACAAAACGTATGGCCGGGTTTGGATGTCTTCGTCGCTTTCGCCTTCCTTAGGCAGCCAGCCCAAACGGGCAACTTGATCCTTGGACAGGTCGTTGTACAGGGCCCGCAGGTTCTTGTCGGCATCGCTGCCGGCTGGGGCAAACTGCCGCAACTTGGCAGCAGTCGTGTACAGAGCGTCGTTTACGATGTGGCTTTCTGAGTTCTTGAAGAGTTCCAGAACCGGTACCACGTCAGCGTATGAAGCCTGCTTGCCTTCTGCCAAAAGGCGCAGGTCCTGCAGCAATTGCAATTGGGAAACTGGGTCCAGGTCCTTGGCTTCCTTCATGATGTCGTCCATCAAAGTCTGGTCGTACTTCACGATGAAGTGGGAGTTGTTGCCCACGTTCAAACGCAGAGCGTGGCCAGCTGCTTCACGCAGTGACTTGTAGTCGCCCAGGTCGATTTCGACGTCTGACATGATCTTCGGTGCCTTGAAGTTGGCGTTGAGCGGAATTTCCCACTTGCGGCCGACTTCCTTGCCTTCACCGATGAAGAACTGCTTTTGCGTCAGCTTCAAGTGGCCGTCTTCTACAAAAGCATTCACTACCGGGTAGCCTGGCTGGTCCAGCCAAGTGTGCATGATTTCCCCGATGTTCAGGTCGGTTGCCGTTGACAAAGCGTCCCAGAGGTCGTCGCCGGCCGCGTTGCCAAACTTGTGCTCGTCAAAGTAGCGCTTCAAGCCTTTTCTCAGGGCTTCGTCGCCCAAGAGGGAGCGAACCATGACCAGCATTCTTGACCCCTTGGCGTAAACGATCGCCCCGTCAAAGAGCGCGTCGATTTCAGCCGGGTCGTTGACTTCCACGTGCACTGACTGCACCCCGTCGGTCGCGTCCCGGGTCAGGGCAGCGGCTGCTTCAGAAGTCTGGAACATTTCCCAGATGTGCCAGTTCGGCTCCAAGTGGTCAACTGACAGGTATTCCATCATGTTGGCGAAACTTTCGTTCAGCCAGAGGTTGTCCCACCATTCCATGGTTACCAGGTCGCCGAACCATTGGTGGGCCAGTTCGTGGGTTACCACCGTGGCTACCAGCTTCTTCATTTCCAGGGTGGTGTTGTCCGGGTCCAAAAGCAGGTAGGCTTCCCGGTAGGTTACCAGGCCCCAGTTTTCCATGGCGCCGGCTGAGAAGTCAGGCAGGGCAATCTGCAGTGACTGCGGCAGCGGATATGGGGTTTGGTAGAAGTCTTCGTAGAATTCGATTGCCCGCTTGGCAATGTCCAAAGAGAAGGTCAGTTCCTTTTCCTGGTGGGCCTGGGTTGAGTAAACCCCGATCAAGACGCCGCTCTTGGTGTGGGTCGTCACGGACCGCATTTCGCCAAAGGCAAAAGCAACCAGGTAGCTGGACATGCGGACAGTTTCCTTGAAGTAGTGAACGCCGTTTTCTACCCGTTCTTCCGGCATGTTGGCCAGGACAGTTTCGCCTTCGTGTTCGTCAAACTTCAAAGCCAAAGAGAAAGTTGCCTTGGCTTCCGGTTCGTCGACACATGGGAAGGCTTCCCGGGCAAAAGTAGTTTCAAACTGGGTCCCGATCAGTTCCTTCTTGACACCGTCAACCTGGTAGTAAGACGGGTAGATCCCCATCATCGTGTCCGTCAATGGAGCCTTGTAGTCGATGGCAATGACCGCTTCCCCGGTCTTGCCGGCTTCGATCTTGATGCCTTCAAAGTCGTCGCCGAAGGTAAACGGCACTTCCTTGCCGTCAACCGTGACCTTGCTGATGGTCATGTACTTTTGGTGGACCAAGACAGTTTCTTCCTGGATTTCCCCATGGATGGTGGAAGTCCCGGAGAATGATCTTGCTGCCCGGTCAACGTCGATGTACAGATCGTAGTGATCTGGATGGAATGTTTCGTAAAAACGCTTAACAGCCATTGTTTCCTCCTAATAATCCGCGTCAGATTTTTCCTCGCGATATTGTATTCACACTTCTCTATTCTAGCAAAAAAGCCCAGATAAAGCCCTATTAACGCAAAATATCTGTTTTTTGCCCAGCAGTATTTTTTAAAAAAGCGCACGCTCCCAGGCCCGGCCTTAAGCCCAACGCCCCTGCATTCTTACGTGTTTTCTTGACGAAACGCTGATAAATGCTGAAATATTTAAGCTAAACACTGATAAAATGAAGTCAAAAACAAGTCTAGATGCTATTTTCTATTTAGGGGGAAAAATGACACAAGAAAACAGACTCAAAGAAATCCGCCGGCTCCTTTTGGAAAAGCGCGAGTTGAAAACCCGGGAAATCGCCAACTACTTCGGCATTTCCTTTGACACTGCCCGCCGCGACGTCCTGCGGCTGACCGAAACCGGCCAGGCCCTCCGGATCCACGGCGGCCTCATGGCCATCGACGACAACAGCGTGCCCAGCTTCTTGACCCGGCAACACATCCTTTCGCCGGTCAAACGAGACCTGGCTGAAGTCGCCAGCCAGTTCGTCCATGCCGGCCAGTGCGACTTCATTGGCCCTTCCACTACTCTCAACCTGCTCTGCCAGCGCCTGGGCGGCCAGGATTTGACCGTTGTCACCAATTCCATCGACAACGTCCTCGCCCTCCTGCCCCTGCGCCAGCCGGCAGTGAAGCTTTTGGGGGGCGATGTGGACAAGGCCAACCGCTTCACCCACTCGCCTCAAGCCTTGGATGCCCTCCGTCAGTTCCACTTCAACACCGCCTTTATCGGAGCGGCCCGGGTGGACGCAGACGGCAGCTACTTGATCGACGCCAGCGACGCGGACGTGATCCAGCTGGCTACTTCCAAAGCCCAGCGGGTTGTCCTGGTCACTGAAAAGCACAAGTTTGTTTCCAAAGTCACCGCCCCTTTTCAATCCGCACCACTGGACCGGATCGACGTGGTAATCACTGACGCGCCTTTGGACGATGCGACCAAAAAGTTGTTTTCCCCAAAGACGCGACTGATACATCTCTAGGAGGCAAAACATGCAATGGGCAATTTTTAGCAATTTTCTTCAAAAAAACCGGCAAGAAAGCGACCGTGCGCGAACCCAGCAAATTCTCAAAAACTTCTATGCCAGCTTTTTCTCTGACATCTACAACGAAAGAAACATCAGCCGCTATAAGCCTTTGCGCGATGCAATTGCCCTGGTGCTGGGCCGCTTTGATTCTGGCGATCACCCGATGGAATACGCGGCCAAACTTGCCCTTTACCTGCCAGCCAAAGCCAGCCTCAACCGGCTCCGCTTTACCAAAGAGCAGCAGGGCTGGCTGAAGGAATTGAGCCGCCTGACCCGGCAGGTCAGCTTGAACTTCGTCTACCTCAGTCCCTTGGACTCGATCAGCCAGTTCAGTCTTTGATCATCAGTATTTTATTTTTTAATGAAAGGCATCAAAACATGTATAAGCTAATCTGCTGCGACTTGGACGAAACTCTCTTGAACAAACAGAACAAAGTCGGCGCCCGCAACCTGGCCGCTATCCAAAAATGCCGGGACTTGGGCGTCAAGTTTGTCCCCACCAGCGGCCGGGGTTACTGCTCCATGCAGACGGTCCTGCGAGAACTTGGCCAAGCCGGCCTGGCTGGCCAGTACACGATCTGTTACAATGGCGGGGCAATTTTTGAAAACAACGGCCGCCTCCTAGCCTGCCAGGAAATGCCCTACCCCTTGGCCGAGCAAATCTTCGAGCGCGGGCAGGAAATGGGCCTGGGCATGCAGATCTACACGGAAGACTCAGTCTATGCCTATCAGCTCAGCGCGGAAGACTTGGACTTCTGCCGGGGCCGGGTGGCTTTCACGGACTTGCCTAAAGGCGGGATCAAGTTCCTGGAAGAAAACGGCGCCAAGTTTGCCAAGATCCTCTATTCCAACTCTGACTATGACCAGCTGCTCAAAAGCCGGGAGCTGCTGGCAGATCTGGCAAGCCAAACAGAAATCAGCATCTCTTCCAACCGCTTTTTGGAAATCAATCCAGCCGGTGTCAGCAAGGGCCAGGGGCTGCAGTTTTTAGCCCGGCAGCTGGGCATCGCGCCCGCTGAAACCCTGGCCATCGGTGACAGCTTGAACGACCTGTCCATGCTTAAAGCCGCGCGGACTGGCGTCGGCGTGGCCAACGCAGTTGCGGAAATTCGCCCTGCCTGCGACTACATCTGCCAGAACGACCACGATCATGGCGGAGTCGCCGAAGCCTTGGAACGCTTCGTTTTGCCTGCAGTTTAATTCCAATTTTGAAATAATTGCCTGGCTCAAGCTCCTCTTTATTTCATTCTTTTGACAATTGTTACTAATGTTACTAATCAGTCTAACTAATTTAAAGCGCTTAAAATGATAAAATTAGCTCTTTTTTTAGCCTATTTATGATTTTTTTGACAAAAAATTGTGCAATTTACCGGATTGTTAACGACCTGTGGTCGTTTTGTAACGGTCCTGTAATATTCGTTTAGTAGCATAGACTTAGTTTTTAAGAGAACTAAGTGAGGAGTTTCTACCATATGAAGACGTTCAAACGCAATTTCAAGAAAGCTTTATCCGCGGTCGCTTTCGCGGCTGCCCTCGTGGTCGCTCCCGCCGCTACTGTTTCTGCGGCAACCAATAACGCAAATTCTACCCAACAATCCGCGACTGCTTCACAAAGCTCTGCTCAAAGCAGCCAAGCAAGTTCAAGCACGTCAAGTTCAGCAGCAGCCAAGGCCGCTGCTGCCAAGAAGGCTGCTGCCGCTGCTAAGAAGGCCGCCGCAGCTGCCGCCAAGAAGGCTGCTGCCGCCAAGAAAGCCGCTGCCAAGAAGGCTGCCGCCGCTAAGAAGGCCGCTGCCAAAAAGAAGGCTGCCGCTAAGAAGAAGGCTGCTGAGAAGGCAGCCAAGTACTGGATCGCCATGCACGAATCCGGTGGCTCCTACACTGCCAGAAACGGCAGATGTTACGGCCGCTACCAGCTTTTGATCTCATACCTGCACGGCGACCTGTCCAAGAAGAACCAGGAAAAGACCGCTGACCGCTACGTTCGCAGCCGTTACGGCTCATGGGTCAACGCCAAGAAGTTCTGGCTGGCTCACCACTGGTACTAATCAGCAAATCATGTAAAAGGGGGAACCTGACGGTTCCCCCTTTTTTTATCCTTTTTTCAAAAAAGCCGGCATTTTGCTCATTTTACAAAAATGCCGTTTTGCTTTACAATATTCAAATGATCTTTAAATATCTGAAATTGGGAGGAAATCATGCAGCTTAGCAACGACCAGCTTGCAAATATCGCACACGACTACTACATCAGCAAACTAAACATCGCCGAAATTTCCGCCAAATACAGCCTTTCCCGCTACTTGATTGACAAAGCCCTCGGCGATGCCGAAAAGACCGGCATCGTCCAGATCACCATCAAAGAGGGCGCCAAGCGAAACACCGGCCTGGAGAAGCTCTTCCGCCAGCAGTTCGGGCTCAAGGAAGCCTTCATCTTGAAGAAGCTGGAAACCAAGAACCAGGACAGTGAGAAGATCGTCAGCTTCGCGGCCGAGCAGATCCAAAGCTACATGCAGTCCAGCAAGAACGTCGGCATCACCTGGGGCACGACCATGCTCGACATCATCAATTCCTTCACCGAAGTCAAAAACGACGACCTGACCTTCGTCCAGCTGGTCGGCTACCCCCTGCAGGGCAACGGGCGCAAGAACCCCCTGGAATCCGTCGCGGCCGCGCAGTGCGGCGGCCACTTCCGCGCCCTGCCGGCCCCGCTCTACTCTTCCAATCCCGACCTGGTCCAGCTGATCAAGAAGGAACCCTTCTATGAGCGCCTGGATGACCTGTACAACCACATGGACCTGCTGGTGGCCAGCCTGGGGACCCTGCAGGCCTTTGAGGAGGAAAGCTTCCTGCACCAGAAATACGAGAGCCTTCTCTTCAAGAACATCCGCCACAGCAACATTTCCGGCATGATCTTCGGCCGCCCCTACGACCATGAGGGCCACTTCTTCAGCTCCATTACCGACAAGATCATCGGCATTTCCGACCAGCAGATCATCAAGACCCCGGTCCGCTTCGTCGTGGTCAACGACCGCTTCAAGTCCGAAGCCCTGCTGGGGGCTCTCAACTCCGGCATCATCACCCACCTGGTCACCAACGAGTCGATCGCCGAACGGGTGCTGCAGCTGCAAGAAGAAGGCTTCAACTAAAATTAATTATTTTGCCGGCCAAAGCGCCTGCTGGACCGTCCCGAAAAAGGGACGGTCCTTTTTTCATCAGCAAAAACCTGGCCGAACCCCTTTTTGCATGTAAAAATCTTTCTCATTTTCCGGTAATTTCTTGCCCAGCGGCTTCTTATTAAAGCACTTTTCCGGTTTGTATAGGGTTGTAATTCCAGGACAAGAGGCTTATGATTTTGTTTGGTAAGCGCTAACAAGCGCTGCTGTGTGATTGATAGGATTATGTTTGATAGGGGGAAAAAACATGCGCAAATTTGTTTTGGCAGCCGGTGCCTTGGGCCTGGCCGCAGCTTTTACCGCTGCGCCGGTCAAGGCCTGCACGACCGTAGTAGTTGGCAAGAAGGCCACGACCGACGGGTCGACCTTGATTGCCCGCAATGAAGACGTTGGGGCCTGGTCCAAGCACTTCTACGTGCACCAGGCCACCAGCGACGGCAAGACCACTTACGTTTCCGAGGACAACGGCTTCAAGACCAGCCTGCCGAAGACGGCCCTGCGCTACACCAGCACGCCGGACGGCGAGCAGGAAAACGGGCAGTGGATCTTTGGCGAGAGCGGGATCAACGGCGACAACGTGGCCATGAGCGCCACTGAATCCGGCACCAGCAACAAGAAGGCCCTCAAGGCCGACAAGCTGGTCAAAAACGGGATCTCTGAAGCTTCCATGCTGGACGTGATCCTGCCTTACATCCACTCCGCCAAAGAAGGCGTCCAGCGCCTGGGGCAGATCGTGGAAAAGCAAGGCAGCGCCGAAAACAACGGGGTCATCTTCAGCGACAAGAACGAGATCTGGTACATGGAAATCGGCTCCGGCCACACCTGGGCCGCCGTCAGAGTTCCTGACAACAAGTACGCCGTCATCCCCAACCAGATGGTGATCGGCAAGCTCAATCTCAAGGATTCCAAGAACTACATGGCTTCCAGCAACCTGGTCAAGAAGGTCAAGGCCTGGTCCCAGAACAAAAAGATCAAGCTGGCCGGCTATGAAAAAGGCACGGTCAACTATGCCAAGGCTTTTGGCACCAACGACAAGACCGACGCCATCTACAACCGGCCGAGAATGTGGGACGGACAGCGGATCTTGACGCCAAGCAAGAAGCAGTCGATCAGCAAGAAGTCCTACACTCTCTTCCTCAAGCCGGACAAGAAGGTCAGCCCGGCCAAGGTCGGCCAGGTCCTTTCCTCCCACTTCACGGGCACCAAGTACTCCAGCTACGGCAAGTGGAAGGGCGGCTACCGGCCGATCAACGTGCCAACGGACGTGGAATCCCACATCCTGCAGATCAGAAACAACGTGCCAAAGGAAATCGCCGGCATCCAGTGGCTGGCCATGGCCTCACCGGCCACCAGCGTCTACCTGCCCTTCTACACGAACGTCACTGACACGCCAAGCCAGTACCGGGTTGACGGCGACTACCAGGACCCGACCAACAGCAAGTCGGCCTACTGGACCTACAAGACCACGGCCATGGTGGTTGAGGCCTACAAGCACAAGAAGTTCATCGACAGCGCAACCGGCAAGAAGACGGACCTGATCTACAAGGACGTGAACCCTGCCAAGAAGGCCGTGACCAAGCAGCTCAAGGCCAACCTGGCCCAAAGCGACAAGGTTGCCAAGACTCTGACCGGCGACAAGCTGACGGCCTACCTGACCGAGCAGAACCAAAAGAACGCCGACTACGCGCAAGGCAAGTGGCAGACCATGAACAAGAGCCTGATCGTCCACTCCAACAAGCTGGCGCCGGTGACCAAGTCCACGCTCACCTTCAACAAGTAACAAAATAAGCAACAAAATAAGTAACAAAAAGATATTTAAACCGCGCGAAAAAGGCAGCTCCGTCATGGAGCTGCCTTTTCACTTACAAACTTACTTTTTCTTTTACTTACAAGTACTTCTCAAACTTGCTTTTAAACTTTTGCCAAAAGGCTTTTTACCAAAGGCCGATCAGCTTCATCCACAGACCGCCGATGACGCCGTAGACAACCAGGTAGAAGAGACCCAAAACGAAGCACATCTTCCACCAGTCGGTCTGCTTGACGTAGCCCGGGGCAAAGAGGGCAGTTGCCGGCCCACATGAGTAGTGGGTGGTTGACTGGAAGATCGCCCCGGTCATCCCCAGCATGATGGCCGCGAACATTACCGGTACGCCGGCACTCTTGGCAATCAAGAGCAGCGGTGCGTACATGGCAACAACGTGAGCCGTGCCGGAGGCAAAGAGGTAGTGGCTATAGAAGTAGACCAGAACCAGGATGGCCATGACCAGAACCGGTGACATGCCACCGATGACAGACTTGATGGAAGTCTGCAGCCACGGGATTACCCCGCCCTTGAGGCTGAGCTGGTTGGCCATGAAGATCAGGATTGAGAACCAGACAACGACGTTCCAAGCGCCGGTCTCGCCCAGCATGTCCTTGGTGGTCAAGACCCCGGTCACCAGCAGCAGGGCGGTGGCCAGGAAGGCTACCCAGGTAGCGTCCAAGCCAATGAAGCTGGACAGCATCCACAAAACAAGTGCCAGGATGAAGACAACCATCATGACCTTCTCGGAAGCCTTCATCGGGCCCATTTCGTTAAGCTGGCCTTCAGCCCATTCCTTGGCGTTCGGGGTTTCCTTGATCTGCGGCGGATACATCTTGTAGATGATGATCGGCACTAAGATGAAGGAAATGAGTGCCGGCACGATAGCCGCTGCCACCCAGCCGAACCAGGAAATCTTGACCCCGTTGGCCGCTGCCAGGCCGACCGCGGCCACGTTAGGAGCCGAAGCCGTCATGAAGAGGCTGGATGAGATCGTGTTGGCGTGGAATTCGTTGAAGATCAGGTAGGAACCGATCTTGCCTTCCGTGCCGTCAGAAACCTTGGAACCGAAGGTGTCGGACAAGGATTCGATGATTGGCAGGACGATCCCGCCGGACCGCGCCGTGTTGCTTGGCGTAGCCGGGGAAACGACCAGGTCGATCATGGACAAGGAGTAGCCCAAGCCCAGGGTCTTCTTACCAAAGGAACGAACGAAGATCAGGGCAATCCGCCGGCCCAGGCCGGTCTTGGTAAAGCCCCGCGCGATCATGTAGGCCATGGCGATGGTCCAAGGGGTTGAGTCCCCGAAGGCTGCCAGGGCTGGCTTCATTTGAACCAGACCCAGGCCGACGATGGTCACGTAGGCAATGATTGATACCCCAGCGATTGGCAGAGGCTTGGTGATGCAGGCAATGATGGTCGCCAGGAAGATGGCGAACATGTGCCAGCCGGCAACGGTGATGGCCGCCGGACGCAGCGGAGTGAGCAGGAAGAGCCCAATCCCGATGATCAAAGGCCAGATAAAGCCTTTGTAGTTTACTTTTGCTAACATTTCTTCTCCCGCTTTTTTTAAAAAAGACTATGCTTCCGGCTTGGTCCGGTCGATGTTGGTCATGGCCATGTAGTCCATCCATTCATCGTATTGTTCTTCGGTCACCTTGCCGCTCTTGAGGGCAGCTTCCTTCAAAGTGGTGCCTTCGCGTTGGGCGGTTTGCGCGATTACGGCTGCTTCGTGGTAGCCGATCTTTGGTGACAGAGCAGTAACAGTCATCAAGGAGTTTTCCAGCAGGTCGTCCATTCTTTGTTCGTTGACAGTCAGACCGTGGATCATCTTGTCAGCAAAGCCAGTGATGGTGCCGGCCAGGATTTCAGCTGATTCCAGGAAGGCAGCGATCATGACCGTCTTGAAGACGTTCATTTCGAAGTTGCCTTGGCTGGCAGCGAAGTTGATGGTCACGTCGTTGCCCAATACGCGGGCTACAGCCATGGTTACGGCTTCAGCCTGGGTCGGGTTGACCTTGCCTGGCATGATTGATGAGCCTGGTTCGTTGGCTGGAATGTTCAGTTCGCCGTAGCCGGCACGCGGGCCGGAAGCCAGGAAGCGGATGTCTTGGGCGATCTTGAACATGTCGTTGGCCAAAGTCTTGAAGGCCCCGTGCATTACGCTCAAAGCTGAGTGGTGAGCCAGGCCCCAGAACTTGTTGGTGTCAACCTTGAAGTCGTGGCCGTAAACTTCTGACAGCTTGCCGGCGATGGCTTCAGTCATCCCTGGAGCAGCGTTCAGGCCAGTACCTACGGCAGTACCACCGATGGCCAGTTCGTAAAGGCTTGGCTTCAATTCTTGGATGTAGGCCAGGTCATGCTTCAAGGCTGAGATGTAGCCGGAAACTTCTTGGCCGAAAGTCAAAGGAGTTGCGTCCTGCAGGTGGGTCCGGCCGACCTTGACAGTCTTCCAGTACTTGTCCTGCTTTACCTTGAGTTCGTCAATCAAGTGTTCAATGGCTGGTTCCAGCTTGTCGACAGCTTCAACGGCAACGATGTTCATTGCAGTCGGGAAGGTGTCGTTTGAGCTTTGGCCGCGGTTAACGTCGTCGTTTGGCAGGATGTTCAAGCCTGGGTGCAGCTTGTTGGCCAGGTTGGCAACGACTTCGTTGACGTTCATGTTGGTTTGGGTACCTGAACCAGTTTGCAAAACGTGCAGCGGGAAGTCCTTGCGCAGGTCTTCGTCGCTGAGAGCCAGCAATTGATCGATCGCTTCTTCGATTGCTTGTCCCTTTTCAGCTGGTTCGTCGCCAACTTCAACGTTTGATTCGGCAGCAGCCTTCTTCAAGTGCAGGAAGGCACGGATGATGGCCAGTGGCATCAATTCGCCTGACGGGAAGTTGTTGCGGCTTCTTTCAGTTTGCGGGCCCCAAAGAGCTTCCTTAGGAATCTTGACTTCACCGATCGTGTCGGATTCAATGCGGTATTCTTGTTCTGCCATCTTACAGATCTCCTTACAAAAAACTTTTTACAAAAATCTTCTTAACTAATTGCATTATATAACGGCTTTTTTGACTTTTGTTAAAAATGACACAACTTTTTGGCATTTTTTAAAAAAATTCAACTGCCCTTCTTTTTTTGAAATTTGTACAATTTTTGGCCAATTTTGTTAAAATGTAAAAGTTTTCAGCAGCAAGTAAGCGGTTGCCAGAAGCTTTTCGCAATTTCATTTTACCTGGCGGCCGATTTGCCCAGGCTGATTTTACAGAGAGTTAATGAAAAACGTAACTTGTGAAATGTTCATTAGATGAAATGCTTTTAGTTATCGTTTCTGATGTTAATGCACTTTCCCTGTCTTTTTAGAGAATGCGCAAAATGAGCATATTGAAAAAAACAGATATTTTTGGCCAGGGCCACCAGGCTGCGGCAAAGCGAAAACGCAGGAGCAAAAGAGCAGCAGAAGTTGCTGAATGCTTCTGAAGTTCTTTTTCCATATGAAAGCTTCTTGCCAAATCAGTGCTTGTTTTCCCTGTTTTCTTTTCTTGCGGCTGCCAGGCCGCTTTTTGGCCAGAGACCGGAAAATTAGCCTATAATTTTAATTAAATCGCTTGAAAAAACAGTTTTTGCAGGCCAACTTGTGCTAGGCTTGTGAATGCGAAAGGATGATTTTATCATGGCAAGAATGTCACGCAGACAGTACCAAGAAAGACAAGAACAAACCGCGCAAAAGCAGACGCGGCAGGCAAATATTAATTCCGTTCCCCGCCTGGACACTGACGGGGCTTCGAGAAGCGAGCAGAAGGTCCGGCTGAACTTCTGGCAGATCTTCGCCGACCGCCCTTATGTCACGGTCATCATGATCGGCCTGGCCCTCTTCTGCATCCTGGCCAAGTGGTGGATCGGCCTGGGAATCATCATTGTTTTGACCATTGCCGGCATCTTCGTCATCGGCCGCTCGCACCACCCCAACCGGGTCCTCAGTCTGGAGTTCAAGCTCAAGGCCTCCCGCAAGCTGAGCATGATCAAGGCCCTGCAGCTTTTGGGCTCAACCGTCATGTTCCTGGCTGCCTACATGCGGCAGATCGTCAGCGTCAACTTCACCAGCGCCGGGACCACCGACAGCCTGACGGTCGTTCAGAACATGCTCTCCAGCCAGGGGGCTTTCGGCCAGCAGGGTTCCTATTTCTTAAACCTCTTCAACCAGCTGACCGGGGGCTCTTTATGGGGGAGCTACCGCTACGCGACCAACAGCTCGCAGATGATGGACTCAACCGCCGGCACCATGATCATCCTCTGGATCTTTCTCTTGATGATCGCCCCGGCCTTCTGCGTCTTGTCCCAGTTCTTCAGAGAGCCTTACTCCCGGCACGTGATGACGGTGGCCTCCTTGATCTCCACCATCTCCTTTGCCTTGACGCCGACTTTGATGAACCGCTGGGTCATCTCCTATGCCGTGGAAAACCAGATGAGCCAGTCAGCCGCTGAAAACGCGGTCCAGGTCGGCAGCATGGTCTACCCGGCCATCATCTCCGCCGTCTTCGTCTTTGCCCTGGCGATCTACCGGGAAATCAAGAAAGATGAATTTGAATAGCAATGAAAAAAGCTTCAGTGAACCAACACTGAAGCTTTTTTGTTTGTATCCAACTTATTTTGCCAGAAAAATCCAGACCAGGTTGACCGCCAGCAAAATGCCTGCAGTGCATCCCTTCCAGAGATTGTATTTATCTGCCGGCGCCTTCTTGTTCACCAGGTACTCCATGCCAAAGCCGCAGACCAGGTTTAAAGCCAGCATGACCAGGCGGTACTGCAGCGTTCCCCAGCTGCTCAGCAAATTTAGCAGAGCCAGCAGGGTAAAGACGATTGTCACATAATATTTTCTCAGCATTTTCTATCCCTCTCTTGCATGCAAAAAACATTCTATTCAGTTTTTTGATTTATATAGCCTATACTTTATGCCTGCAGCAGCGGTTTGTCAATCTCCATTTCCTAGCCCAGCAGTTTCTGGTACAAGGCGTAAGTCCGGGCGTCGTAGGCCACCATGATGACCCGCATTTGGTAGTCCTTGTGTTCTCTCAGCCACTTGCGGACCTCACCGAAGGCAACCTTGCTGGCGGCATCCAAAGGATAGCCGTAGACCCCGGTTGAAATCGCGGAAAAAGCAACCGAATGCAGGCCGTTTTCCTTGGCCACCCGCAAGCTGTTTCTGTAGCAGGCCGCCAAAAGCAAGGGATCGCTGTGTGAACCCGAGTAGACCGGCCCCACCGTATGAATGACGTACTTGGCCGGCAGGTCAAAGCCCGGCGTGATCTTGGCCTCGCCCGTCTCACAGCTGCCCAGGGCCCGGCAGGCCTCGTCCAATTTTGGCCCGGCTGCCCGGTGGATGGCCCCGTCGACGCCACCGCCGCCGCGCAGTTCCCGGTTAGCCGCGTTGACGATCGCGTCCACCTTCAAAGTCGTAATATCGCCTTGCCAGATTTCCAAATTCATCAGTCTTCTGCTGCCTCCTCTAAATACATTTGCCGGAACTTTTCCAAATCAGCCTGCCTAAAGCCCAGTTTCCTGGTAAAAAATTTGTCAAAACTGCCCCAGCCCTGCCGGATGGTCTCCGTGATCCCTTTGACCGCCGGACCTTCGCCCCGGGTCACGTTCATCTTCGCGATCACCTGCGACAGCTTCTCATTGGTCGGGTGCTGCTTTTCAATGGAAAAATCGTACAATTCATCCGTGAGCAAGTAGTCCTCCGCGATCGTCTTGTCGTCCACGCCCAGGGCCATCAGGATCAAAATGCTGATGATCCCCGTCCGGTCCTTCCCGGCCGCGCAGTGGTAGACCAAGGCCTGGTCCTTTGGCAATTTCAAGAGTTCCTCAAAGACCCGCTTGATTCCCTCTTCTGAGTGCTCGTTGAGCAGCACCTGCTGGTAGATCTTGGGCAGGTAGTCGTCAAATTCCGGCAGATGGTGGAAAAAGCGCAAGAAAGGATGGGCCTGGTTGAAGCGGTCCCCTTCAGCGTAAAGGCCGATGTCCACAAAGCGGACCCCTGGCCAGGTCTGGTCCGGATATCCTTTTTGCTCCCGGCTGGACCGCAGGTCGCAGTCAACCGTAATGTGCAGGTTGGCCAGAATCACCCGGTCCTTGGTCGACAATTCGTTTAAGGCCGCCGACCGGTAGATCTTCCCCCACTTGACCCGGCGGCCGCCCAAGCCCTTGTAGCCGCCCAGGTCCCGGAAGTTGACCGGCAGGTCTAGTTCAATCACCCTTTGCATCTCCATCCTGCATCCCTCTTTTCCAAAAATCCGCGAAAAATATCTTCTCCCTTCCATTTTAGTTTTCCCGGAATTTTTTGGCAAAAAACCGCCCCAGCTTAAGCCGGAGCGAAAATCTTATTCCAAAAACTTGTCCCTAAGCTTGGCCAAGTCTCCTTGGCCAAAGCCCAGGCTGGCAAAGTAGCGGTCAAAGCCGCCCCAGGTCTGCCGGATCGTTTCCGTAATCCCGTAAAAAGCCGTCTGGCTGACCTGGGTCTGGTTCATCTTGGCAATCTGCTGGCCCAGGCGGTCGTTTTCATCCGCCTCGTCCCAGTCCCGGCTGTATTCCCGGCTGAGCAGGTAGTCCCGCAGGATCTCCCGGTCATCCAGGCCCAAGGCCATCAAAACGATCACCGACACCATCCCGGTCCGGTCCTTGCCCATGGAGCAGTGGTAGAGCAAGGCCCCATCATCTTCCAGAGCCAGCATCTCCTTAAAAATCTCCCGCATCACCAGGCCCGTTCTAGGAGCAACAAGATTCTGCTGGTAAACCATGGCCAGGTAGGACAATTTAGGCAGCTTGCCCGAATACTTCTCCCAGGCTGCCTCAGCTTCTTCCTCTTCATCCCCGCTCTCGCTGTAAAAGTGGGCGTCAACCAGTTTAGCCCCCGGCCAGAGCTTGTCCGGGAAGTTGTCCTGTTCATGCCGGGAGCGCAGATCGCAGTCCACTACAATTTTCCGCCGGGCCAGTTCCGCCTGGTCCGCCTTGGTCAAGTGGCTGAGTGAACCCGACCGGTAGAGCCGGCCCCACTTGACAGTCCGGCCGTCTTGACTCCTATAGCCACCCAAATCCCGGCAGTTGTAGCCGGCCTCTAACTTTACGATCCGCTTTGGCATTTTTTATCCCTTCATTCGTTAAAAACTAAAAATCTTTCCCGTGGGCAAAAACCCGGGTGGCCAGAACTGCCCGCTGCCAGCCCGCGTAGAGCCGGTCTCTTTCCGCTGCTTCCATCTTCGGCTCAAAAGCGGCTCCGGTCTTGGCGATCTCCTTCAAGCTGGCGACATCCGGCCAGTAGCCGACAGCCAAGCCGGCCAAAAAGGCAGCCCCCAGGCCAGTCGTTTCCAAGTCCTGGGCCCGTTCGATCTTTTTGCCTAAGAGGTCAGCCTGGAACTGGAGCAGGTAGTTGTTGTTCGAAGCCCCGCCGTCGACTCTGAGGACCGGGATCTCAATGCCCGAGTCCTTCTGCATGGTGTCGACCACGTCCCGGGTCTGGTAGGCCAAGGACTGCAGAGTCGCCTTGATCAGGTCCTTGTCGGTGCTGCCTCTGGTCAAGCCAAAAATTGCCCCCCGGGCTTCACTGTCCCAGTAAGGTGCCCCCAGGCCGGTAAAGGCCGGCACCACGTAGACTTCGTTGGCGTCTTTTGATTCTAAGGCCGCCTGCTCTGATTCCGGCGCCGACTTCAGCAACTTGACCGAGTCTCTCAGCCACTGGATGGCTGACCCGGCCACGAAGACCGACCCTTCCAAGGCATAGTTGACCTGGCCGTCAATGACGTAGCCGATGGTCGTCAGCAGGTTGTTTCTGGATTCGATCGGCTCTTCCCCCGTGTTCATCACGATGAAAGACCCGGTCCCGTAAGTGTTCTTGACCATCCCCGGCTTGACGGCCAACTGGCCGAACAGGGCCGCCTGCTGGTCCCCGGCCATCCCGGCGATCGGGACTCTGCCGCCGAAGAATTGATAAGGGTCGGTTTCCCCGTAGACTTCGGAATTGGACTTGACTTCCGGCAGCATGGCCCGCGGAATCTTCAGCAAGTCCAGGATCTCCTGGTCCCAAGTCAAATCATGGATGTTGAAGAGCATGGTCCGGCTGGCGTTGGTGTAGTCAGTCACGTGGACCTGGCCCCGGGTCAGTTTCCAGACCAGCCAGGTGTCGATCGTGCCAAAAAGCAGCTCCCCTTTTTCTGCCCGCTCCTGGGCCCCTGGCACCTTGTCCAGGATCCAGCGGATCTTGGTGGCGGAAAAGTAAGGGTCGATCACCAGCCCCGTCTTTTGCCGGATCATGTCGGTGCAGCCGGCCTTGACCAGTTTTTCCGCGATTTCGCTGGTCTGCCGGGACTGCCAAACGATGGCCGGATAGATCGGCCGGCCCGTCTCCTTGTCCCAGACCACTGTGGTTTCTCTTTGGTTGGTGATCCCGATGGCCGCCAGCTGGTCCGGCCGGATGCTTGAATTGATCAAGGCCGTGGAAGTCGTGATCTGGACGGCATTCCAGATTTCTTCAGCCTGGTGCTCCACCCAGCCGGGCTTGGGGAAGTACTGGGTAAATTCCCGGGCCACGCTGGCCACCTGCTCGCCGGCGCGGTTGAAGATGATTGCCCTGGTTGAGGTCGTCCCCTCGTCGATTGCCAAAATGTATTGTTCGCTCATGTCTTTTTTCCTTTTAAACCTATTCTTTTTCTTACTTTACTTACTTTTTTGCGTCTTTTTGCGAAAACGCTTACTATATAAGTCTAAGCCAGTTGCCGAAAAAAGCAAGTCAAAGGACCCGACCTTTAGATTATTATTTTTCCGCCATTTAGTTTATAATCAGTGTAATTGATTATGATAAGGAAGAATTTGACTATGGCTGATAATTTGATTCGCATTGCCTACCTCTACGAGGACTTGATGAACACCTACGGCGACTCCGGCGACGTCAAGATCCTGCGCTACTTTTTGGGCAAAAAGGGCTACCAGACCCAGATCGACAACATCTCCCTGGGCAGCAAGTTCGACGCGGCCGACTACGACTTCGTCTTCTTCGGCGGCGGGCAGGACTACGAGCAGAGCATCGTGGCCAAGGACCTGCAGCGCTTCAAAGACACCCTGAACGACTACATCCAGGCCGGCAACCCCATGCTGGCCATCTGCGGGGGTTATGAACTGATGGGGACCTACTACAACACCATCTCCGGGACCAAGATCAAGGGCCTGGGGATCCTGCCCCTGCACACGGAATTCGATCCGGAGAAGCGGATGATCGGCGACACCAGATACAAGACCGAATGGGGCGAAACGATCGGCTTTGAAAACCACTCCGGCCAGACCTTCCTGGACGACCGGGAAATGCTCAAGCCTTTCGCCCAGGTCCTGGAAGGCTACGGCAACAACCACGAGGAAAAGGAAGACGGGGTTCGCTACAAGAACTTCATCGGTTCCTGGTCCCATGGCCCAATGCTCAAGAACGAAAACGTCGCCAGCGCCCTGGTAGACATGATTTTAAAGCGGCACGCCGCCCGCGTGGCCCAATAATCCAAGAATTTTGACCGGCTTTTGACGAGCCGGTCTTTTTTTCGCGATTTTTTTAAAAAAATTTGCTATTTCACACTTGTGATATACCACAGATGTGCTATAATAATTGTCGTAGGGAAGTGATGACGATGAAGATCGATATTATTCGATACCTCGACGACAAACACCTGACCATCTACCGCGTAGCGAAAGAGTCGGGTTATGGCTACACTACCCTTCACAAGTCATTTAACAAACAGCAGTCAAATGCGACGTCGATAAACTTGCGGGACCTGGACGCGATCGCCCGGGCGCAGCATCTGGCCATGTGGCAGGTGCTCCGCGAGCTGGAGAATGATTATCTCAGCGATGATGATGATGACTAAACAAAATACTGAAGGTTGGTTAACCGCTGAGCAAGTCCTATTGTGTTGATTTCGATTGATGCAGAAGGGCTTTTTAGTTGGATTAAAAACAACCACGCTATTTTACTCAGAAAGAGGTAAAATTATGGCTTACGACAACTTTAACGATATGGACGATCTTTTTAGAGACTTAATGAACGGCATGGGCGGCTTCAATTCCGAAAACCGCCGCTACTTGATCAACGGCCGGCAGGTAACCCCGGAAGAATTCGCTGAATACCAGAAGACTGGCCAGCTGCCAGGGCAAGGGCAAGGACAAAAGGTCCAAGGCAAGCAAAAGCAGGCCAACGGCATTTTGGAGAAACTCGGCCGGAACCTGACGGCTGAAGCCCGGGAAGGCAAACTGGACCCGGTCATCGGCCGCAACAAGGAAATCCAGGAAACCGCCGAAATCCTGTCCCGGCGGACCAAGAACAACCCGGTCCTGGTCGGTGACGCCGGGGTCGGCAAGACCGCGGTCGTCGAAGGCTTAGCCCAGGCAATCGTCCACGGGGACGTGCCGGAGGCAATCAAGAACAAGGAAATCATTTCCATTGACATCTCCAGCCTGGAAGCCGGCACCCAGTACCGGGGCTCTTTTGAACAGAACATCCAGGACCTGGTCAAGGAAGTCAAGGACAAGGGCAACGTGATCCTCTTCTTTGACGAAATCCACCAGATCCTCGGCGCCGGCGGCATGGGCGACGGCAACGGCTCCAAGGGGATGAGCGACATCCTGAAGCCGGCCCTGTCTAGAGGCGAAATCACCGTGATCGGGGCCACCACCCAGGACGAATACCGCAACACCATCATGAAGGACACCGCTTTGGCCCGCCGCTTCAATGAAGTTACGGTCAACGCCCCAAGTCCGGCCGACACCTTCAAGATCCTGATGGGGATCCGGTCTTTGTATGAAAAGCACCACAATGTGGAACTGCCGGACGACGTCTTGAAGGCCGCCATCGACTACTCAGTCCAGTACATCCCGCAGCGGTCCCTGCCTGACAAGGCCATCGACCTTTTGGACATGACCGCCGCCCACCTGGCTGCCCAGCACCCGGTGACCGACGCCAAGACGATCGAAAAGCAGATCAAGGAAGAAAAGCAGGCCCAGGAAAAGGCCGCTGAAAAGGAAGACTATGAGGCCGCCCTTGAACACAAGACCAAGGCTGAAAAGCTGGAAAAGCAGCTCAGCGCCAGCCACGAAGAAAGAAAGACCGTGGCTACTCCGGCTGACGTGGCCGCTGCCGTTGAACGCCTGACCGGGATTCCGGTTTCCAAGATGGGCGCCAGCGACATCGAACGCCTCAAGGGACTCAGCAGCCGCTTAAAGGGAAAGGTCATCGGCCAAGACGAAGCCGTTGAAGCCGTAGCCAAGGCCATCCGCCGCAACCGGGCCGGCTTTGACGACGGCAACCGGCCGATCGGCTCCTTCCTCTTCGTCGGCCCGACCGGGGTCGGCAAGACGGAACTGGCCAAGCAGCTGGCTTTGGACATGTTCGGCTCCAAGGATGCCATCATCCGCTTGGACATGTCGGAATACTCTGACCGGACGGCCGTTTCCAAGCTGATCGGGACCACTGCCGGCTACGTGGGCTACGACGACAACTCCAACACCTTGACGGAAAAGGTTCGCCGCAACCCATACTCCATCATCCTTTTGGATGAAATCGAAAAGGCCGACCCGCAAGTCATCACCCTGCTCTTGCAGGTGCTTGACGACGGGCGCCTGACCGACGGGCAAGGCAACACGGTCAACTTCAAGAACACGATCATCATCGCCACTTCCAACGCCGGCTTCGGCAATGAAAAGCTGATGGGCGACGCCAAGAAGGACGAAAAGCTGATGGACCGGCTGGCTCCTTACTTCAGACCGGAATTCCTCAACCGCTTCAACGCGGTCATCGAATTCAGCCACCTGACCAAGGAAGACCTGAAGGAAATCGTCAACTTGATGCTGGCTGACGTGAACAAGACCCTGGCCAAGAAGGGCATCAGCTTGACGGTCAGCGAGGAAGCCAAGGACTACCTGATCGAACAAGGCTACGACGAAGCCATGGGGGCCCGTCCGCTTAGAAGAGTCATCGAACAGGAAATCCGCGACAAAGTCACCGACTACTACCTGGACCACCTGGACGTCAAGAAGCTCAAGGCCGACATGACCGACGGCGCCCTGGTCATCAGCGAGGACAAGTAATCGCCGGCATTTTTTAAAAAATAATCGATTTTACAAAAACGTTGAATTTTTATAAAAAGGCAGTCAAAATTGACTGCCTTTTTTGCTCTGCATTAGTCTTTGATATATAATCAATAAGTAATACGACAACGCTTACGTGAGGCATCAGCTATGCAAGAAAATTCTTACAGCTTTAGCGAGGAAGCTCGGAAAATTTACGAGAACTCGCCTTTTCCAATCCTGGTCTACCAGCTCATCAACGGCCAATACCAGGTGATTTTGCTGTCGGACGGCTACTGCAACATGGTCCAGTCCGACCGGTCCTCAATGATGACCTACCTTAACCAGCGCAGCTTCCGCCGGGTTCACCCTGACGACCTGAACCAGATGCTCGCCTACTCAAGGCAGATGGGGAAACGCAACAGCGGCCAGATCACCTACCGCCTGTCGATCAATGGTCATTACCATCAGTTGTTAGCTTATTGCAAATCACAAATAACTGCAGACGGCCAGCGGCTGCTGATCGTCCACTATTTTGACTTGACGGCCAGCGGCGACGAATTGGTCGAAAGCTTGAATCCCTACCTTGAGCCGCCTAAAAAACACGAGCTGGTCGACGGCTTGACCGGCCTGGCCAACATGACCAACTTCAACGCGGCCGGCGGGCGCTTTTTAAGGCAGATCATCCAGGAAGCCGGCCAGGCGGCCGTGGTCCTGCTGGACATCAACAACATGCACGTCTACAACAACCGCTTCGGCTATCTCAAGGGGGACGCCTTCCTCTGCCAGCTGGCCCAGCTGCTCAAGCAGACCTTCCCTGACGCTTACCTGGCCCGCTATTTCCAGGACCAGTTCGTCATCATCACGGATGCCGCCCAGATCGACAACCAGCTGGTCAAATTGAACCTGAAGGTCAAGGACCTGGCTGAAGGCCGCCTGGCCTCCATCCGCTGCGGGATCTATTTGGCCAGCGAAAGCAAGGAGCTGGCCCTGGCGGCCGTTGACAAGGCCCGGTTTGCCCTGATGACCGCGGAGCGGCCAAGCAGGGTCTGCACCTACTACACGACCAAGGTCCAAGAGCAGGTGTCCAAGCGGGACTACATCCTGGGCCACTTCGCCGAAGCCCTGGAAAAGGGCTGGATCAAGGCCGACGTGCAGCCGATCATCAACATCATGAACCACAAGACGGCAGCCTTCGAATTGCTGGCCAGGTGGAACGACCCAGTCTACGGGACCATGTACCCCAAGGACTTTCTGCCGGTTCTGGAAGAAAGCCTGCTGGCCCACCGGCTGGATTTGCACGTGCTGCGCGAGGCCTGCCGGATCTACGCCCAGCGCCGGCAGCAAGACCTGCAGAACCTGCCGATCGTCATCAACATTTCCACTGATGACCTGGAAAACGAGAGTTTCCTCAAGAAGGTCAACCACATCATGCAGGAATACCAGCTGCCTCATGACCAGCTGATCTTTGACCTGGCCGTTTCCAGCAACTGCCGGCCGGAAGCCATCAGACAGCTGCTGGCTTCTTTGAAGAGCAATCACTACGCCTGCTCCTTTGACTGCGCCAGCAGCAGCTTCCCGACCACGAACTTCCTGACGCACTTCTCCTTTGACTTCATGAAGTTCGACCTCCTGTCCCTCAACCCGGTGCACTCCCAGGAAGCCGCTGTGCTGACCAACCTGATCAACGCCTGCAAGCAGCTGGGCGTGCGGCCGCTTTTTAAAAACGTGGAAAACCAGTTCCAGCTGAACTTCCTCAAATCCATCGGGGCCGTAATGGTCCAGGGCAACTACCTCCTGGCCGCCATGCCTTATGAAGACTGCATGCGGCGCTTATGCCGCGACGGCTTCTCAGGCCAGACCAAGGACGAGTACGGCTTCTACCAGCGGATCAACCAGATCGACCTGCTCGACCCGGCCTCCCGCTTCTTCGACCGCAAGAAGCCGGCCGTCGGCAGCAGCAATCCC
>NZ_BOCG01000123.1 GCF_016587775.1 Lactobacillus nasalidis
TTGCCGCAGACGCCCTTGCCCACAGGGATATGCACGCAGGCCGGCATCCCCTGGAAAGGCCCCAGGATCAGTTCGCCTTTTTCAAAGCGGTAGACGCCGGCAAAATTGACTGCCTTCATCCTGGCCTTCAGCAGGGCTGAAACGTTGGCCACGTTGGCAATCCAGTCACTCTCCCCGGCCGTCAGCGCCTTGGCCTGCTCGAGCAGTAACTCGTATTCTGCTTGACTTGCTGCTGCCATGATTTCCTCCTTCACATCTGCCCTATAAAATAGGGAAAAATCCAAAACAACTATGCTTGCAAGCATAACATTTCCGGGTGCATTCCTCAAGCCAGGCGGCTTTCAGCTTTATTATAAGGCAAAAAGAAAAGACCCGCTAACCAGCGAGTCTTTTAATGAAGCGGAAGACGGGATTCGAACCCGCGACCCCCACCATGGCAAGGTGATGTTCTACCACTGAACTACTTCCGCGATACATTTATTAGTTTACCAAAAATTGCCGCTTTTGCAAGCCTTCCAGCGAAAAAAAGCGAGAAAAAAGCGCTGCTGAAACCAACGCTTTGATCACACATTGGCTAATCGGGAATGCAGGATTTGAACCTGTGACCTCTACGTCCCGAACGTAGCGCTCTACCAAACTGAGCTAATTCCCGAGAAGCGGAAGACGGGATTCGAACCCGCGACCCCCACCATGGCAAGGTGATGTTCTACCACTGAACTACTTCCGCAACACATCTATTAGGATAATCTAAAAGCCGGCTCTTGGCAAGGGCTTTTTTATAAAAAAACGATTTTTTGCCAAAAAACCGCCTCTCCCTCACAGGAGAAGCGGTTTGGCTGCTACAGCTTGGCCAGGGCCTGGTCCAGGTCGGCCAAAAGGTCATTGATGTTTTCCACGCCAACGGAGATCCGGATCAAGTCAGGCGTGATTCCCACGCTGGCCAGCTCTTCTTTATTCAGCTGCGCGTGCGTCGTTGACGCCGGCTGAATGATCAGGGACTTGGCGTCAGCCACATTGGCCAGCAAAGAGAAGAGCTTCAAGTTGGCGATCAGCTGCTTGCCGGCTTCCACCCCGCCCTTTAGGCCAAAGGTGAAGATGGAGCCCACGCCCTTAGGGAAGTCCCGTTCGGCCAGGGCATGGTCGGGACTGGCGGCCAGCCCCGGGTAGCGGACCCAGGCAACTTTCGGGTGCTTGCTGAGGTATTCGGCCACCTTCTGCGCGTTGTAGACGTGGCGTTCCACTCTCAAAGACAGGCTTTCCAGCCCCTGCAAAAGCAGGAAGGCATTGAACGGGCTGAGACTGGCCCCGGTGTCGCGCAGGACGGTTGCCCGGATCTTAGTCGTAAAGGCCTGGGCTCCCAGCTTGGCCCAAGTAACGTCCTTGTAGGACGGGTCCGGCTTGGTGAAGCCCGGGTAGCGGCCGGACTTTTCATAATCGAACTTGCCGCTTTCGACGACTACCCCGCCCATCGTCGTGCCGTGGCCGCCGAAGAACTTGGTGGCCGAGTGGACTACGACGTCGGCTCCGTGGTCAAAAGGCCGGTAAAGGTAAGGAGTCGCAAAGGTATTGTCGATGATCAGCAAGATCCCGTGCCGGTGGGCCACTTCCGCCACCGCGTCGATGTCGATCAGGTTGGCGTTGGGATTGCCGATGGTTTCCGCGTACACGACCTTGGTATGGTCGTTGATCTCTTTTTCAAAATTGGCCGGGTCGCTTGGATCAACGAAGTGGGTCTTGATGCCCAAAGGAGGCAAAGTCTGTGCGAACAAGTCGTAGGTCCCGCCGTAGATGGTGGAGGCGGACACGATTTCATCGCCGGCACCGGCAACGTTCAAGATTGCTGCCGTGATCGCCGCAGCCCCAGTGGCCAGGGAAACACCGCCGCTGCCGCCTTCCAGGGCAGCTACCCGGCTTTCAAAAACAGCCGTCGTCGGGTTGGTCAGCCGGCTGTAGA
>NZ_BOCG01000124.1 GCF_016587775.1 Lactobacillus nasalidis
GGTCGTCTTGATCTTGCCCGGCATGGCAGCTGCCATGACCTTGCCGTTGTTTTCAACGACAATCAGGCGCAGGCCGGTTACGGCCAGTTCACGGCAGACGATGATTGCCACTACCCAGGCCGGAGCCAGGTTCAGCTCAACCATGAAGATAAAGGCCGTCATCGTCAGCATCTTGTCGGCCAGCGGGTCGGCAAATTTACCAAAGTTCGTCACCAGTCCCCGGGAACGGGCGATATGGCCGTCAAACCAGTCGGTCGCGGACGCAACCGCGAAGACGATCATGGCAACCACCCGGCTCCACAGGATTTCGGTGCCGGCCAGGTTGAAGGATCCGGCTGGCCACTGGGCGATCAGCAAAATCATGAAGACTGGGATCAAGAAGATCCGGAAAACGGTCAATTTATTTGGTAGATTCATTGCTTTAAATTCCTCACTTTTTAAGAATCAACGGGCTTTAAGTCCTACTGTCTGCTGCTTGAAGCGGCAGATGACTGGCTGACTGATGACTGGCTGCTTGGAGCCGCACTTGATGAAGCCCGTGAGCTGTAAGTCTGAGCGCTGGAGCTGGCAGCTGAGCTGCTGGCTGCGGTACTGCTGCTTGAGTAAGTATTGGTGTTCGTATTCGTGTTTGTGTTGGTGTTAGTGTTGGTATTCGTGCTCGTGTTGGTAGTCGCAGAGCTGGTCGTGCTTGAGCTGCTTGATTCTGAGCTGCTTCCCAGGTAGATGGTCAGCCGCGTCGTCCCGTTGACTGGAGTGAACGGAATCTTCTTGCCGCCTACCGTTACCGTCACGCCGGTGTCAGTGCCCAGGTAAACGATCAGGGTTTCACCCTTCTTGACCGTTTCAGTGTGCTTCTCGCCGCTTTGCAGCGTACCTTGGTTGGTGATCACGTTGTCAACAGAAACGTAGTAGTAGATGCTCTGCTGACTGGAACGGACAACCAGTGAAGTGCTGGACTTGATCCCGGTCACGCGGTAGCTTGACCCGCCAAGGGAAGCAACCTTGATGGAGCTGGTCTTCTTCTTAGAAGAAGATGAAGCTGCTGAAGACGAGCTCTTCTTGCTGGAAGACTTCTTGGAACTGATCGTGACGCTGGAACCGGCGTTTTCCTTCTGGCTGCTTGAGCCGGTCTTGTGCATGTTCGCGAAAACCATCCCCGCGATCAAAAGCAGCAAAGCGATCCCGCAGCCCAGTGCCAGCCGCGGCACCAGCTTGCGCCACTTGGCATCCTTGGCCGGTGCGTCGTCGGCAGTCCGGTTGCTTGGCCGGCTTTCAGCGATCCGGGCCGGTCTGGTTTCCATTTCCGGCGCTTCTTGGCTTTCCCGGTCTTCTTGAACTGGAGTCACTTCTTCGGCTTCTTCTTCCGGCTGGCTGCTTTCTTCAGCTGCCTCGTTCGTGACTTCATTAACGACGTCCCCTTGATATTGGCTCAGCAGCTCCTTGCCGTCCAAGCCAACGATCTGCGCGTACTGCCGAATGAAGGCCCGGACGTAGAAGTCGCCCGGCAGCTTGTCGAATTCGTTGTTTTCGATTGCTTCCAAGTAGCGGCTCTGGATCTTCGTTGCCTTTTCAATATCGGAAATTGAAAGACCCTTGGCCTCTCTTGCCGTACGTAGTTGTTCTCCAATGCCTGACATTATTAACCTCTTCAATCACTTAAAATCTGTTTATCAATTATAGCACAATGACGTTAATCGTGTCGCCTATTCTAGCCAACCGCCACTGACATAAATCGTCTGGCCGGTCAAATAGTCGCTTTCCGGATTCAGCAGGCAGTCTACCCAGTAGGCGATTTCGCGCGGCTTGGCCAAGTGGCCGGCCGGAATCTCCTCGCTCAGTTCCCTGAGCGTTTCTTCAGAAAACATTGCGTTCATCGGCGTGTTGACCGCGCCGGGTGCCACGACGTTGACCGTAAAGCGGCTGGCGGCGACTTCCCGGGCATAGGCCTGGGCAAAGCGGCTGATGCCGCCTTTGGTCGCGCTGTAGACTGCTTCCATCGCGCTGCCCTGGCCGCCGTAAACCGAACCCAGATAGACGATCCGGCTGTGCTCTTGCTTGAGCAGCTGCCCTTCAAGCAGCTTGGTCAGCTTGATGGGATTTTCCAGATTGACCTTGATGATCCGTTCAATCGTCTGCGAGCTCTGGCTGCCCAAAAAATCGTAATCCGTGATTCCCTGGGCAAAAACCACCGCGTTGACCGGCAGCAGGCCGGCAGCAAAACTTTGCAGCTGCTCGTCGCTGGCCAGGAAGTTCAGCTTGATCGGCATGAAGTCCTGCAGCGGATGCTGCTGGCTCAGCTGGTCAGCCAGACTGCTGGCTTCTTCCCAGTTGCTGTTGCAGTGCAGGTACAGGGACCAGCCCGAGTCTGCCAGGCGGCTGGCGATTGCTTGCCCGATCCCGCCGGTGGCGCCAAAAATCAAAGCACGTTTCATTGCTCATCCTCCTCGCCCGCGCGGACGGAATTGATGCCGGCCCCGCTCAGCAGGTCCTGGCAGTATGCCTGGTAGTCCGCGAAACTCAAGGCCTGCATCCGTTCGACATTGGCAAACAGGTCCTCGCCGTCCAGGCTTTCCTCGGCCATTTCGACCGCGAAGCCGGACAAGTTGTCCAGTCCGCGCACCGTCTGGGCCAGCCAGCTGCGCTTTTGAATTTCAAAAAGCTGGTTCATTTCCGCCTGCTTTTGCGGGCTGAAAAGCTGCCCCGGCTCCAGCTCGGCCTTGATGCGGTCAATGACCGCCGCGCCGTCCGGGCTCATCCCGAACAAGACCGCGTAGGCTCCCTGCCTGGTATAGGTCACGCTGATCTGCAGCGGCTGGCTCAAAAGCTGGTCCTGCCGCATCCGGGCAAACCAGCTGCTCATTGCGCCCAGCTTTGATTCTAGCATGATTTCCAGCAAAATTTGAGCCATATCCCGACTTGCTAAAACTTTCTTAAAGTTTGGCAAAAGGAGCTCAACCGCAAGCAAAGGTACTTCCTGGCCCGGCAAAAGCCAGTCTTCTCCCTGGCTTAATACCGGCAGCAGGTCGCTGTCTTTTTGCTTCGTCCCGGAAGCAAAATACTGTTCTGACAGCTTCTTGGCCTGGCGGAGAATCGTTTTGACCTGGTTGTCGGAAAAATCGCCGCAGGCCACAAAGGACATGCGCTCGGCCACGTAGTTTTCCCGGTAAGCCGCCAGCAGCGTTTCCTTGGTCACGCTGGCAATCGATTCCTTGGTCCCGGCCACGTCAATGGCCAGGTTGCTGTCGCCATAGCTGCCGCGCAGCAGCTTGTCACCCAGAATCCAGTCGGGTTCATCTTGATACATGGCCAGTTCCTGCTGGATGATCGGGATTTCTTTTTGCACGTTCTCATCCGTGAAATAAGGCTCCCCGACCAGCTTGAAAAGCAGGTCAAGCATGGGAGCGACGTTTTTGACCCCGCTGCAGTAGTACATGGTCTCATTGAAAGAGGTAAAGGCGTTCACGTCGGCGCCCATTTTTTCAAATTCAAGCGACAAGTCGCCGCTTTCCGCGGCAAAAAGCTTGTGTTCCAGAAAATGGGCCAGGCCCGGCAGCGGCTGCGGGTCGCTGCTGCCAAAATCCACGATGATGCCC
>NZ_BOCG01000125.1 GCF_016587775.1 Lactobacillus nasalidis
AAGGCGGCAGCATCGACGACATCTGGCTCAGCGCCTCCAAGGCCGCCGGCATTCCGCCGACGACCGACGTCAAGAAGATCATCGACACCATCGGCATCTACGAGTTCAGAGAAGTTACCAAGCAGGCCGACCCGCGCCATTTGGCGGAGAACACGGAAGAACTGGAAACCAGAATGAGCCGGGCCATCGAGGTCTTGAGAAAAGAAACCATCGGCGAAGGCCGGGTTTTGCTGGTGTCGCACGGGGACTTCATCAAGACCCTGGGGATCAAGTACTGGAAGGAAAGCGACGGCCTGCACGACATTACCTTCCCGGACAACGGGAGCGTCAGCCGGGGCATTCTGGACGAGGACGGTAATTTCGAAATCGTGGACTACAACTGCAAGGCTGAGGATTTATGAGCAAGGAGTTGAAATAACAGATGAAGTGGGATACGCACGCTTTTACGATCGTTTTGCTGGTGATCGTCGGCCTGTGGGAACTGGCCAGAGGCTACAATGCCCAGCGGCTGGGCAAGAAGGGGAGCCTGCCGGCCCAGTCCTACTATCTGACGGGGGCCGGGATCCTGGCCGTGGCCGTTTATTACGCGGTGAAACTGTGGGGTTAAAATGAACATTCATTCTTGGTGGGTGCCTTATGCCGTCTTGCTGTTCGGCATTTGGGACTTGATTACCGGCATCATGCGCCTGCGCCGGCAGAAGCAGGGCGCGGGACAAAAGGGCCTGGGCGGGAAGACTTTCGTCCTTTTGGGCATTTTGTTCATCATTACTGGAATCTGGGCTTTTTGGATCTAGAAGGCAAAAAAATATGGCAAAGTTGGCACTGCTGAGGCATGGCGAAAGCCAGGCCAACGCGGCAAACGTATATACTGGCTGGAACGACGTTCCCTTGACCGACAAGGGGCGGCGGCAGGCCTGGGCGGCCGGGGAAAAGCTGAGGCAGCTGGCGGATTTTTCGCCGGAGCGCATCCACACCTCGGTGCTCTCAAGAGCAATCGAAACGGCAAACATCGCGGCGGAAGCGGCGGGCTTTTTGTACCTGCCGATCACCAAGACCTGGCGGCTGAATGAGCGTCACTACGGGGCCCTTCGGGGCCTGGACAAGGACGTGTCCAGGAAGATCTTCGGCAAAGAGCAGGTTTTGGAATGGCGGCGGGGCTTTGACGCGGTGCC
>NZ_BOCG01000126.1 GCF_016587775.1 Lactobacillus nasalidis
CCGCGCTGGTCTTTTTGGCCGGCGGGATCATGATCGGCCAGCACCTGCCAAAGAAAAGCCAGGACCAGGTCACGGTGGCCACCGTTTCCGCCAAGTTAAAGGCGATCGGGGAGCTGGCGACGGAACAATACACCTATACGGGGATTTACAAGCTCTCCAGCGGCCAGATTCCTTTTATCACCAAGAAGGGCTTCACCATGGTCTACACGGCGCACTTCAAGGCCGGAGTCAAGGTCAAGCAGATCAAAGTCCAGGTCAGTCAAAGCCAGGTCACGGTGACGCTGCCAAAAAGCCAGCTGCTGGACAAGAAGATCGACCCGTCCTCAATCAAGTTCTATGATCAAAGCTACGCGCTTTTCAACTGGAACCAAAAAGAGGACATCACCAAGGCCGAACAGGCAGCCCTGAAAAAGGCAACCGCCGCGGCAAAGAAGTCCGGCCTGTTGTCCAGGTCGCAAAAGAATGCCAAGAAGTTGATCCGGGAGCTGCTGAAAGGAACGCTGAACGGACGCAAGCTGGTCATCAAGACGGCAGAATAAATAGACAATTGAAATAAGACAAATACAGCAAAAAATACGCTCAAATCATTAGTTGATCTGAGCGTATTTTTTTGCCAACTGTTATTTATTCTTTAGGGCTGTGGTCAACATGAGTGTGGGCGTATTGATAGCGCCAAAGCCAGCAAAATGCCCAAGGGGATGCCAAGAAGCCAAAGGGAATTGCCAAGACGATGGCTAAGACAAGTGCCCGCCAGAACATGCCTAAGGCAGTACCATCATAAGTCAAGCGGTCATTGTTGATCAATTGGTGCTTGGTCTGCCAGCTAAGGATCATGTTGTGCGTCCATGGGTAGGCCAGGCCGATAGTCAACACTAAAAGCAGGAACTGGACGATGTTATAGCCAATGTACTGGAAGGTATTGCCGTCAAAGAGGGAATCATCAGCGCCTTTTTCACCTTCATAGTAGGTGTGGTTCATGTTCCATTTTTGCAGGCCAACAGGGATGAAGAAGACAAAAATCCCGCAAGTGATTATGGTCAGGAATTCCCACAAAATCCAATGGCCCAGAAGAGAAGCGCCGGTGCCATTGAAAGTTACCCGTTTGCCGTCAACTACCATGTGCTGGGTTCTCCAGCGCTGAATGGCGCAGTTGAGCCAAGGCGCAGCGAAGCCGCAAGTAATAATGGTCAAAAGGAGGTAGAGCAGGTAAGTGCCAAACAAGCCAGAACCAGTCCCGTCAAAGTAGGAGACAGGGCCAGCTTGGCCACTTTTGGCCTTCTCGATTTCAGCTATTTCAGCTTTTTCTTCAGCTTCATGCTTAGCCCGGTAAGTCCGGTAAAACTGCTGGTAGGCGGCAAGATCCCGGCTGATGATGGGTTCAACGGCAATGCCGATATTCTGCAGCAGGACTTTGGAGCAGGTGTCGATTCCCCAGACAACGGCAATCCAGCCTAAGATTTTATAGGTATGCGTCAAGCCAGGATTTGCCATGAAGTAATTATAGGACTGGTTGATTCCCAGGCAGCCCAAAAAGGCAAAAACTGAGGCAGCGCCGGTAATCCAGCCCCAGACTGTCCGCTTGCTCTCATTTTTGTAGAGAACATAGCCAGCCGCGGCAATCCCCAAGGCAGAGCCAATCAAGAAGACGGCTCTGACCAAGTAAAAGACAAGTATAGAAACAACGTGGAAGAGATCATTAAAGGGCAGTAAATACTGGCTATAGAACCAGTTAGATAAGAGATTCACTGCCCAGAGAACTACTGTCATGAAGAGGGGGAAGAGGAGAGCAAGGCTGGCGTATTTTTCCAAATAGTCAGGCGTCAGATAATCCCGCCAGTTTTGCCAAAAATCGCCTGTTTTTTCTCCAGTCTTTTTCAGACTTGAACTGATATCTTTGGCGGCATCGTCCATGCCTTGGCCGATTTGCTCGCCCATCTGGTCAATCTTGTCGTCAACCTGGCTTATTGACGCTTGCTTTTCTTTTGTTTCGCTGCTTTTCTTAACCGGAGCTTTTGCTTCGTTCTTGGCAGCTGACTCAACTTTTTCAACTGGTGCTCCGCACTTTACGCAAAAATTGGCACCTTCGGGCAATTTAGTCCCGCAGTGTATGCAATACATTATTCCTCCTAAAATAGATAAAAAAGCCAAGAAGATCTACAGATTTCTGCCTATTCCAAAGCAGAGCGCAGTTAGGAGAAGCAGAAGAAGGAAGACGTTTTCTCCCAGCTTGAACTCTTCTTCCCCCTTAAAAACATAACGGACTGTTTTATAGAGCAGGTAAAGAGCCAAAAGCGGCAGCAGGGTCAAGGAGAGAGGGTTGTACTGCCAGGCTTGGGCAAAATTGCCAAGCAAAATAGAATTTATTGCTCTAGTCATCCCGCAGCCAGGACACAAATAGCCGGTTAATGCCCGGAAAAGGCAGGGCAGGCCGTGACCGGTCAAGTGATAGCTGGCTAGCAGGGCAAGTGCGGCGGCCAATATGATACTCACATTGCGGATGGCTTCTTTTGCCCTTTTTTTGACAGCATCGCTTTCTATACTGATCTGATTAATACTTTTCTTAGACATTCTTATCTTTATACAAAATTACAAATTATCATTACTAGTATAAAGATCAAGAAATAGGCTGTCAATTCTCTCAAAAAATTTGGGCATAAAAAAAGATCCGCTTACTCGGATCTTTTTGAGCTAATCTTTTAATGATTAGTCTTGAGCTGGGAAGAAGTCGAGACGTTCGCCGTCACCGAGTTGTTCTTCGATTCTCAACAATTGGTTGTACTTTTCAACACGTTCTGAACGAGCTGGGGCACCAGTCTTCAGTTGGCCGCCGTTAGTAGCAACAGCGAAGTCAGCGATGAAGGTGTCGCCAGTTTCACCTGAACGGTGAGAAATCATGGTGTTGTAGCCGTGCTTACGTGAAATCCGGATGGTTTCCAAAGTTTCAGTTACAGTACCGATTTGGTTCAGCTTGATCAATGAAGCGTTACCTGCGCCTTCCTTGATAGCCTTTTCCAACAAGCGTGGGTTGGTGCAGATGAAGTCGTCAAGAACGATTTGCAGACGGTCCTTGTGGCTTTGGGTGAACTTAACCATGCCTTCAGTGTCGTTTTCGTCGTATGGGTCTTCCATTGAGATCAATTCTGGGAATTCTGCGAGCAGCTTGTCGTAGTATTCTGCCAATTGGTCACCGTCAAGAACCTTGCCTTCCAGGTGGTACTTGCCGTCTTCCTTGTTGTAGTAGTATGAAGCTGCACAGTCACAAGCGATGGCAATGTCTTCGCCAGGAACGTAACCAGCGCGTTCGATAGCTTCGTGCAAAGCCTTCAAAGCTTCTTCTGAGTCCTTCATGTTAGGAGCGAAACCACCTTCGTCACCCAAGCCAGTTTCGTAACCCTTTTCTTCCAAAACCTTCTTCAAGGTGTGGTAAGTGTTAACGATCTTTTCGAAGCCGTCACGGAATGAAGTCTTCTTAACTGGAGTGATCATGAATTCTTGGATGTCGATGCCGTTGTCAGCGTGTTCACCACCGTTGATAACGTTGTGGAAAGTTTGAGGCATTGACAAGTCAGTACCGCCAAGGTAACGATAAAGAGGTTGGTGGGTAGCCTTGGCAGCTGCTACGGCAGTAGCCATTGAAGTACCCAAGATAGCGTTGGCGCCCAACTTACCCTTGTTTGGAGTACCGTCAAGTTCGATCATAGCCTTGTCGATAGCTGGTTGGTTGAACGGGTCTGCACCTTGCAGTTCGTTGTTGATGGCAGTGTTAACGTTGTTAACAGCCTTCATAACACCCTTGCCGCCCAAACGTGAGCCACCGTCACGCAATTCAACAGCTTCGTTTTCACCAGTTGAAGCACCTGATGGAACTTCAGCGCGGCCAACTACGCCGTTTGACAAAGTAACTTCAACTTCAACAGTTGGGTTACCACGTGAGTCAAAGATTTCTCTAGCATGAACGTTTTCAATAACAACCTTGGTCATTAAAAAATCCTCCTTAAAATATGCTGGCAAAGATATACCCCGTCAGCAAGAGCAGTGTCTGCTCTGTAATTATTTACAAGTTCATTATAGTATAAGCTTGTGAATCCGTAAACAGCTGATTTGTTGAAAACGATTACAATAACCGATTTTTTACAAATTTTACTTTTTGGCAAAAAAATCCGGCAAAGCGCCCGCGGTGAAAGCGGTTAGTGAAAAAGTACCCTTTAACCAGGAAAAACTGTTAAAATAGGTTTATGACCAGCATGGGCAGTCAAGAAGATGTTGATGTCAGGAATAAATAGAATCGGGATAATTATTATGGAAAACGTAAGACTAATTGTTGATTCAAGCGCCAACTCTGTGAGCGATTCGGAACGGAATCTGCGGGTCGTGCCGCTGACCTTGACTATCGGCGAGGAAAACTGGCTTGACGACGACAAGCTGCAGATCGGCGATTTTTTGGGCAAAATGGAAGCCAGCCGGGAGCCCGGCAAAACCGCGGCCCCAAGCATTCAGCGCTGGCTGGACGCCTTGGAGGGCTGCGAGCAGGCCGTCATGCTGACGATCACCAGCGGCCTGTCGGGGACTTATTCATCAGCCTTGCAGGCTAAAGAGATCTACCTGGAAAGCCACCCGCATGCCCAGATCGTTGTGGTGGACTCCCGTTCAGCCGGACCGGAACTGGAGCTGGTCTTGGAAGGAATCGAAGAGATGCTGAAAGATGACAAGCTGCGGTTTGCGGACCTGGAGGCCCGGATAGCTGAATACCGGACCAAGACGCACTTGCTGTTTGTTTTGCAGTCTTTGCGCAATCTTTCCTTGAACGGCCGGGTTTCCCCGGCGGTAGCCAAGATCGCCGGGGTGCTGAAGATCAACTTGATCGGCACAGCCAGTGTTGACGGTGACTTGGAGCCGCTCACCAAGGCCCGGGGGATGAAGAAGGCTTTAAGGGAGCTTGTCAAGCAGATGGCCAACATGAAGTATCAAGGCGGCCGGGTGGTGATCGACCACTGCGAAAATGAAGGCGACGCTTTGAAACTGAAGGAAATGATTCTGGCAGAATATCCGGACGCCGAGGTTTCAGTCCGCCCGATGCGGGGCCTGTGCTCCTTTTACGCAGAGCGCGGCGGCCTGATGGTGGGCTTTCACAATTAAGCTCAAGGCAACAGGGAAAAAAGAAAAAACAATAGACAAAAAGAAAAGCTGGAGTTCAGCCCGCGAGGGGGAACTCCAGCTTTTTTGTCAGTTTAAGAACAAGGCAGCGTAGATTGTCTGCACGACCGTGAAGCAAAAGACCGACAGGGCAACCGCGCCGAGGACATCGGAAGGGTAGTGGGCCCGCAGATTTAGCCGGGAGATGACCACAAAGAGCCAGTAGACCAGCAGGATCAAGGCGAAATATTCGGCAAACTGCCGGCGCAGCAGCGCATACAGGATCAGGCACATGGTCGTGGCGCCAAGGACGTGGCCGCTGGGGAAGCTGTAGCCTTCTTCTTCTGAAAGATGGGCGTGCGGGCGGCTGCGCTTGACCAAGTGCTTGATGACGAAGCCGGCCGCGTCGGTTGCTCCCAGAGTGGCCAAGACCCACAGGCCCAGGCGGTAGTTGCCATCGTTGAGCAGCAGGCCGGCGATCAGCACGTCCCAGACGATAACCAGTTTCGGTTCATTGATGAAGGCAATAATTTTCCAAAAAATATTTTTTTGCGTGCGCACCAGCTTCATGTGCAGCTGGCGGTCCAGGCGGTTGAAGCCTGGCGAATAGAGGATGTTGGCAATCAGGATCAAGAGTACCAGTCCTGAGATTGTTAGTGAGATTAAATCGACTCGCAAATCTGAATTTTCCTTACTAAAAAACTGTCCCTCCTTGCCGGAGAGGACTTTTACCGAAAACATTTTACACGTCGGTGCCAGGAAAATCAACCAGACACGGAAAACGCATACAAAAATTAAAAACTGGACTCTGACGGCCTTTGAAACCGCTTGCTTTCACAGGGCTTTTTTGATAAATTAAATCAGTGGGGAAAATAATATGTTGTTACCGGAATAATGTAAGGAGCATGTTGGAAGAATATGAGAACAAAGAAGAAAATTTGTGACATGAATGCCTGCTTGATTGACCGGCAAAATCTGCCGGACCTGCTGGCAAAGCAGGAAATCAAGGCCCAAGCCGATGAAGACTACCTGATAAGCCCGAGCACGGTTGCCGTGTACGACTTTCAGATGTGTCCGCTGCTTGGCCGCTACCGGACGATCGCCTATGACGCCGAAAGCGGCTGGATTCTGCTGGAAAAGAAGACTTGCCGGCGCCTGGTGCACCAGCTGCGCAAGCAGGAGCCGGCTCACGA
>NZ_BOCG01000127.1 GCF_016587775.1 Lactobacillus nasalidis
AGCGGCTGGCTGCAGGCAGTCACCCTGGTCAGCGCCGACAGCTACCTGTTTAAAGGCAGCGTCAGAGACAACCTGCTGATGGCCGGGCCGGCCAGTGACGAGCAGCTGATTGCCGCCTTGCGGGAAGTGCGCCTGTGGGACTTCCTGTCCCGGAATTCCGGCCTGGACTGCCAGCTGACTGCCGGAGCCGGCAACCTTTCCGGCGGGCAAAAGCAGCGCCTGGCCCTGGCCCGCGCCCTTTTAAAGGACAGCCCGGTCTACATCTTCGATGAAGCCAGCTCCAACATCGACCTGGAAAGCGAAGCCGCCATCATGGCCGTCATCCGCCGCCTGGCCAAAAAGAAGACCGTGGTCCTCATCTCCCACCGCCTGGCCAACGTTACCGCCAGCGACCGGATCTACTTTTTGGAAAAAGGGCGCCTGAGCGAAGAAGGCAGCCACGAAGAGCTCCTGGCCAAGGGCGGGGCCTACGCCCGCCTGTTTGAAGAGCAGCAGGAACTGGAAAACTATGCCAAATCAGGAGGCAAGCAAGATGAAAGAAAGTAACTTCAAGATCCTTTGGCGCCTGCTCAAGCTGGTCAAGCCCCTCTGGCCGGTCATGGCCGGGGCCATCCTGCTGGGCACCGCCGGTCAGCTGGCGGCCAGCTTCGTCACCATCAGCGCCGTGCAGGCCGCTGGAAAAATCTTCTCCGGCCAAAGCGCCGGCAGCCTGACGGCGCTGCTTTTGGCCTGCGCCTTTTCCAGAGGGCTGCTGCACTACGG
>NZ_BOCG01000128.1 GCF_016587775.1 Lactobacillus nasalidis
GCCGAGGTTAAATACCAACGGCTGGCGGTTATTAATTTTTAGCCCAAACGGTTGAGGAGCTGCTTCAAGAAGTCCTCAGCACTGCCGACGTAGCGGTAGTCTGAGCCTTCGAAGACGATAGCGTTCGGGTTGGTGTTAACGGAGACGATGGTCTTGGCCTTGTCAGTCGTCATGGTGTATTGCGGCGCGCCGGCAATCCCCAGGTTGATCAAGACGTCTGGCTTGATCTTGTGGCCGTTGACGCCGAGCTGCTGGCCACGGTTGAAGTTTGGCCCAACCAATGGCCGGGTAACCCCGATTTCAGCGCCCAGCTTTTCAGCTGCTTGCTTGGCCAAAGCAATAGTTTCCGGCTTGTTGGCACCGCGGCCCAGGGCCAGAACGATCTTGGCCTTTGGCAGACTGGCTGCTTGTGACGGGCTGGTTACCGCGTCAACCGTGCTCTTGGTAGTCTTGGCAGCTTCCAAAAGCGGCAGGATCGGGTCAAGGTCAGTCAAGTCAGCTGGCTGGCGGTCAGCTGCTACAGCTACGTCAGCCATTTCAGCATTGCTGATTTCCGTGTACATCTTTTCCAGGGTACCTTCAGCAATTTCCATGGCTCTGGCGTCTCTGATCAGGTGTTCTGGGGCAAATTCAGCGCTGTAGCCGTAGCCGCCCATGATCTGCAGGGTCAAGTCGCAGGATTCAACCGCTGCCTTGCTGCCAAAGCACTTGGCCATAGCTGATTGTTCCATGTATGGCAGGCCGGCATCCTTCAAGCGGGCGGCTTCTTGGTAGACCAGGCGGGTCAGTTCCTTGTTGGTCGCGATCTTGGTGATCTTGTACTGAGTAACTTGCATGTCCTTGAGCAGGGTATTGCCTGACTTGCGCTTAGCCGCGTAGTTTTTGGCAATATCAAGGGCGTGTTCCTGGATCCCAGTCAAAACGGCACCCATGAGGTAACGGGCATCGTCGTGGGCGTTGTTGGCAATTTCCAAACCTTGCCCCCGCTTGCCCAGCATGTTCTCAGGACCCACTTCGATCTGGTCCATGACGACTTCCCCGCAAGGGATGCCGCGCAGGCCGATGAACTTTTCAACATAGCCGAAGGAGAAGCCTGGCATCCCCTTGTCCACGATAAAGACAGAGTATTCGTCAGGACCAGTCTTCACGTTGACTGAGTAGACTTGGGCCAGGGTCCCGTTGGTGATCATGACCTTGTCGCCGTTGATGATCCAGCGGCCGTCTTTTTCAACGGCGTAGGACTGGTGCTTGCTTGGGTCAGAGCCGCTTTCCGGTTCAGTGTTGGAGAAGCCAAGGATGGCTTGGGCGCCCCAGGCAAAGTAGCGCTTCTTGGCTGCTTCAGTGCCGTACTTGGCCAGCTGGTCACAGCTCTTGTAGTGGCCTTCCAGCATTACGCCGACGCTGGCGTTGGCCTTGGCCAGGATGTTGACGATCTTGCCGGCGGTCATGGCAGAGACGTCCAGGCCGTCATATTCCTTAGGAATTTTTGCCTTCAAAAGGCCCAGGTCAACGATCTTCTGGAAGAGGCCGTTTGGCAGCTTGGCCTGGCGGTCGATCTGCAGGTCAAAAGGCGCCACGTCCTTGTCTGCCAATTGCTGAACGGCTTGCAAAAGTTCGGTTTCGTTAGTCATGCTAGTATCCTCATCATTCTTTTTTTATATAAAAAGCCTGTTTTTTGATTTGCGTAATCATCAATAAAGAAAACGCTTTTATGGTTAATATACTATCACGAACTAGTGGCAATGTGCAATAGGAGAATAAAAAAACAGCCTTCCACAAGGGAAGACTGCTGATTTCATATGCTGTTTAGGCAAAGTTTTCCTGCAGGTCCTTCACGCCGGCATCTGACAGGGTCGTGTAGATTGAACCCTTGACGCCCTTGAAGGTTTCCAGGCTGAGGTCGACGCTCTTTTCGCCGCTTTCGCCATCGCTGACTGCCACGCCCAAAAGCTTGTAGGCGGTTGAAGTCGGGTCTGGTGAGAAGTACAGGCGCTTCTTGCCGTCAGTTGCTGACTTTTCAGTGTAGAAGTAGACCTTGGCCGGGCTGGACTTGACTGCCAGGTTGAGGTCGCTGGAGTCAACCTTGTTCAAGGTCAGCAATTCGTAGTGCTGAGCCAGGTGACCGCCAACGCTTTGGAAGACAGCCAGGAACTTTTCAGTTGCTTCTGGGTCAACTTCGCCGAAGTCGATGTTGTCGTTTTCTTGTACCAAAGACAAGATCAACAAGTGCTTAGTGTCCTTGTCGTAGTAGACGCTGAAGTTTTCAACGCCGCCTGGCCAAGGAGCCTTGCCCTTTTCGTATTGAGTGAAGTAGACGCTGGAGTCGTTCTTGACAACCAGCTTGTTGGCGCCATCAACCGTCTCCAGGCTGATGATCGGCATTGGCGGAACGTAGCTGTCCTTTTGCCGCTCTGCCCACAGCTTGGTCTGCTTCTTCTTTTCATTGCGGGAGTTGATGTAGGTACCGACGCAGATGATGATGATTAAAATTAAAAGTATCCAACCCATAGTTGTCTAAACCTCCAGTGTTGGCATTTCTTCCGAGCTGAAAAAATGCTTGATTAATGCTAAGTTAAAATTTATCTGGCTCAAAGCAAAACGCTGAGTCCGTTTATATCTTTTAATTTTACTACAAAATAGCCGTTTGGCAAACCTTGTATAGCCGGCAAAGTTATTAAAATTAAGCGAGACTGGCTTTTTTTAAGAAAAAGGCAAGCGGGACTTATTAGAAATAAATTAATTTAGCTCTTGGCATTCTTTTCAATGCTTTGCCGCAGATAGCCCAGGTATTTTTGCCCGATGGAGGAGAGCTGGTGCAGGCGGTTGGTCAGGTAGCCGATTTCAATGTATTCGTCGCTGATCAAAGGCCGGGCGATGATGTCGTCCCCGTTTAAGTCGGCGTTGATGATCCCTGAAGAGATGGTATAGCCGTTTAAGCCGATCGCCAGGTTAAACAGGGTGGCCCGGTCACTGACGATGATGGACTTTGGTGAATGCTGGTCAGCCAGAGTCTCTTCCCAGTAATAGAAGGAATTGTGCTGGCCCTGGTCGTAGCTGAGCTTGGGGTAGGGCAACAGGTCTGCTAAAGAGATGACTTTTTTGCCGGCCAGGGGATGGTTTCTGTATAAAAAGACATGGGGCCGGGCCTTGAAGAGGGGGGTAAAGCTGAGCTCCTTTTCCTGGAAGCTGTTTTCCATGACCTGGCGGTTGTAGCGGCTGAGGTAGACGATGCCGATCTCGCTGTGGAGGTTGGCCACGTCTTCAATGACTTCATAGGTCCGCATTTCTTTGAGGCTGGCCTGGTAGTCGCTCTGGCCGATTTCTTTTAACAGCTGGACGAAGGCGTCAACGGCGAAGGCGTAGTGCTGGGCTGCCACGGAAAAAATCTTCGGCGCGCTGGCCTGGTCGCCGTAGCGGCGTTCAAGCAGCTGGACCTGGTCCAGGATCTGCTGGGCGTATTGCATAAATTCCCGGCCATCTTCGGTTAAGGTCACCCCTTTTTTGCCCCGGATTAGGATGGTGATCCCCATTTCTTTTTCCAGCTGCTTGATGGCACTGGACAGGGTAGGCTGGGCGATGAAGAGCTCTTTGGCTGCCTCGGTTATGTTGCCGAGGGCGACGACTTTTTGCAGATAGAGCAATTGCTGGATGCGCATGGTTGAACCTCCATAGTTTAAACCTATCGATACTTGATAAAAATAGCTATTTTCAATCATAACCAGATCTGGCTATAATAACAAGCATTAAGAGCAAATTAAAAACACGATTTAAAAACTTCGGAGGTAATTCAGATGTCATTTCCACGTTACGATATTGTCGGCAGTTTCTTGCGTCCAGCAGCATTAAAGGAAGCCCGGGAAAAATTTGCCCGCGGCGAAATCAGCCAGGCCGAGCTTACGGCCGTAGAAGACCAGGAAATCAAGGACCTGGTGCAAAAAGAAGTCGCTGCCGGCTTAAAGGTGGTTTCTGATGGGGAATTCCGCCGCAGCTATTGGCACTTGGATACCTTCTGGGGCTTTGGCGGGGTAGAACACGTACGGGCTGATCATGGCTACTTCTTCCATGATGAAGAAACCCGGCCAGACGCGGCCAAGTTGGTTGGCAAATTGACTTATGAAGCCGGCCATCCGGACGTGGCAGCCTTTGACTTCCTCAAGCCTTTGGCGGATGCGGCTGGCGTTGAAGCCCGCCAGAGCATCCCTGCCCCGGCTCAGCTCTACTGTGAACTGATCTGCCGCAACGATGAATTGATCGCGGCTACTGATGCCGTTTACCCAGACCGGGCAGAACTGGCCAAGGACGTTTCCAAGGTCTACCGGGAATTGATTTTGGACTTGTACAAGCATGGCGCGCGTGACATCAAGCTGGACGACTGTACTTGGGGCGTCTTGGTCAACGACAGTTTCTGGCATGCTTTTGACGAAGGCCACCTTAAGCGTGAAGAAGTCCTGCAGCTGTACAAGGAAATCAATGAAAATGCCCTGGTTGACCTGCCAGAAGACTTGCGGATCACGACCCATATCTGCCGGGGCAACTACGACTCAACTTGGGCTTCAGAAGGCGGCTACGGCCCAGCAGCTCCTTACGTCTTCAAGGAAAAAGGGGTGGACGCCTTCTACCTGGAATTTGATGACGACCGGTCAGGCGACTTTGCTCCTTTGGCTGAAGTGCCTGCCGACAAGGTAGTTGTTTTAGGTCTGGTAACCAGCAAGAAGCCGGAATTGGAAGACCCGGAAGCTTTGAAGGCCCGGATCAAGGAAGCCGGCCAGTACCACCCATTGGCAACCACGGCTCTCAGCACTCAGTGCGGCTTTGCCTCAACTGAAGAAGGCAACCACTTGACTGACGAAGAACAGTGGGCCAAGATCAAGCTGGTCATCGACACGGCTAAGGAAGTTTGGCCAGACGCTGAATAATCAATAGGGATGCCCTCCTTACAGGGGGCATCTTTTTGTTATTTGGAAAAAATGTCACATCTCTGATAATTTTCTCAAAAAGTCAGCCGAAGCGCTTTCGCAATTTAGAATTCTTCTTTATAATAGGACTAGCAAAAAGAGTACATTGAAGAAATGAGGCAACTACTTTGAAGAAATATGCATTTGGTGTTGACATTGGTGGTACCACTGTAAAGATTGGTTTGTTTGAAACCAACGGCGAATTGTCCGAAAAGTGGGAAATTCCAACCAGAAAAGAAGGCAACGGGGCCAAGATCCTGCCTGACATCGCGGCTTCTCTGAATGACAAGCTGAAGGAACTGGACATTCCTAAGGAAGAAGTAGCCGGGATCGGCATCGACGTGCCAGGTCCAATCCTGGACGATGAAATCGTCAACCGCTGCGTCAACCTGGGCTGGGGCGTCTTCAACGTGGCTGAAAAGGTCCGCAAGCTGACTGGCCTGGACGAAGTCAAGGTCGCCAACGACGCCAACGCGGCTGCTTTGGGCGAAATGTGGCAAGGCGGCGGCGAAAGCCACCAAAACGTGGTCATGGTCACCCTGGGTACCGGTGTCGGCGGCGGGATCATTTCTGAAGGCAAGATCGTTGCTGGTGCTTTCGGTGCTGCCGGGGAAATCGGCCACCTTTTGGTCAACAAGGATGAAACCCAGCTCTGCGGCTGCGGCAAGAAGGGCCACCTGGAACAATACGTTTCCGCGACTGGCATTGCCCGCAAGGCCAAGGAACTTTTGATGGAAAGCAATGAAGAATCCAGCCTGCGCGAAGTTGAAGAACTTGACGCCAAGGCTGTCTTTGACGCGGCTAAGGAAGGCGACAAGCTGGCTTTGGAAATCGTTGACTTTGTCGGCCAGACCCTGGGCGCTGCCCTGGCTTCCATCTCCTGCGTCTTTGACCCAGAAGTCTACGTTATCGGCGGCGGGGTCTCCAAGGCTGGCCAAATCTTGATCGACACGGTGCAAAAGTACTTCGTTGAAGCAGCCTTCCACGCTTCTGAAGGCACGGAAATTGCCCTGGCACAACTGGGTAACGATGCCGGCATGTACGGTGCCGTTAAGATGGTTCTGTAATTTTGAGTGTAGAAAAGGGATTTATATGAACAAACTATTGGCGAAAGCAACCATTGCGTTAGCACTGGTTGCTGCAACGGGATCGTACACGGTAGGCAAGAAAGTTTTTGCTGAGACCTATACTAGAACATATATTGATTCAGATGGTCTTGAGACTACAGAAACCAGTTCAGTGCCATTTACTGACGATACTGAGACGAACACAGAGGGTTCGGATAGCTCTAAAGCGACCAGTACAGAGAAGAGCACTGTCCATAAAAAAGGCTGGTCAACCAATGAGTCAGGCGATAAAGTTTATTACTTGAGCAACGGCAAAAAGGCGACAGGCTACAAGACCATCAACGGCAAAAGATATCACTTTGAAAAAGATGGCTCTGCAACTGTTGGTGTGAGCTTAAAGTATATTTATGGCCGTAATGGCCGTGTTTATCGTTACTCGCGGTCAAAGCTGGGGAACCATACAGTAGCTGCCCAAAAGATTGCAAAAACTATCGTTAAAGCTATTGGATATGAAAAAGGCGATACTGACCTCAAAAGGGCTGGACTCGCCGCCTACTATGTGTATTGCTTTTACCAGTTTGATGGATACTCGATGAAGAAGCCTTATTACAATACGGCTTATGGCGTGTTTATCAATCGCTACTGCTCGTGTGCCGGTACTGCCGATGCAACACAGATGGTTTTGAAGTACATGGGCATGAAGTCCAAGCATGTTTACCGGAACAAGTTTCACCACCAATGGTGTACTCTTCGTTTAGATGGTAAAAAAGGCTGGGCTGACGGAATGATTGGTGCTGCCGGCTACGGATCCAAATGGGGCGAAAGAGCATATGACCCATGGTGGGATGGTATTAACAAAAAGGTTTAATGAAAGGGTACTGGATAGAAAATCCAGTACTTTTTTGTTGATATTTTTCCATAACACGCGAAAAACGAGGCAAGCCTTTCAGCTTGTCTCGTTTTTGCTTGCTTAAGTTTTATCAAGGGTATATTGCTTAGTATTGAAACCAGAAACAGATTTGCTTTACTTGGACAGGAGGTCAGCAACGTGCTTGCCTGAGTAGAAGCAGTAGCCGCCTTCAGTACCTGGCATGTTCGGGCCGTAAGTGTCGCCGATCAGCATGCCGGCAGCGTCGTTGCCGATAGCGTACAGGCCTTCGATAGCTGCGCCTTGTTGGTCAAGGACTTGGTTTTCCAAGTTGACCTTCAAGCCACCCATCGTGCAGAAGGCGCCGATGCCTTGTTCGATAGCGTAGAATGGGCCTTCAGCAACTGGAATCATGAAGTCCTTGCTCTTGCCGAAGTCAACGTCTTCGCCCTTGGCTGCCAATTCGTTGTAACGGTCAACAGTTGCCTTGAGTTCTGGCAGGTTCAGCTTGTCAGCCAGTTCTTCAATACTGTCAGCCTTGGTCAAGAACTTGGCGTTCCGGCCCAAAGCTTCATCAAGTTCTGCTTGCAGGTGTGGAAGCTTGGTGTCGTGGTAGTCGTAAGTCCCCATTGCCTTGTAGAGGCCTTCGTTTTGCAGGTGGTCAATCGTCTTTTGGTCAACGACAGTGTAGAACTTGTTTTGGGTGAAGAGGGCGTTGCCGGCTTCTGAGAAGTTGTCAACAACTTCTTCGTTAACAAACCGTTGCCCTTTTTCGTTAATCCAAAGCAGTGATTGTTGGTTGGCTGCCCCGTTCATTTCGTCGTAACGGTAGATGTAGCTTGGCTTGTCTGGGTCCTTGATGTAGCCGCCAAACAGCATGGCCATGCCCATAGCGTAACGCTGGGCACCAACATTCCAAGCCAGTTCCAGGCCGTCACCGGTGTTCTTGCCGGAGTTGCATGGGATCAATTGGTCAGCGTTGTAGTTGGTGTACTTGGCGATCAAGTCCTTGTTGTTCAGGTAGCCGCCAGTTGCCAGGATGACGTTCTTGGCCTTGATGTCGCTAACGGTTTGGTCAGCCAGGTTCTTGACGCGGACGCCGACAACTTTGCCGCCTTCAGTCAAAAGTTCTTCGACTTCGTGTTGAGTAGCGATTTCCCCGCCAAGTTCCTGGAACTTAGGTGCCATGACTTGGTGGATGACAGCTTCACAGCGGCCGTCAAACAGGTGCCAAGTTCTTTCGCCGCTGCCCAGAGGTTCAACGTCCAGCCACTTGACGCCCAAGTCGTCCAGCCATTGGATGATGTCGGCTGAGCCGGCGATGTATTGCTTCCAGGTGTTGGTGTCAGCCTTGTAGTGGGAGTAGCTCAATTCTTCGTTTAAGGCGTCTTCTTCAGTCAGCTTGTAGTCGTCATGCTTCTTTTGCATGAATGAGTTGACCGCGAAAATACCTTCAACGTGGTTGCCGCTGCCGCCGATTGAGTGGCCCTTTTCCAAAATCACCGTGTCCAGGCCGTTGTGGGCTGCTTCATAACCTGCCGCGAAACCGGAAGCCCCGCCGCCGACAATTACCAAATCGTATTGCTTCTTCAAAGTCATCTGTATTTCCTCCTTCATGTTTTCGCTTACATTATAGGCCGGCCCTGTAGTAGAATTGTAGGTGTAAAAAGGTCGCCAGGTGAACATTGAGGTACGGGTAAATGGATTTGAACCAATTGCAGATGTTTGTAAAAGTTGCCCAGGCAGGCAGCTTCGACCGCGTGGCAGAGGAGAATTACGTCAGCCAGCGGGCGGTTTCCCGCTTGATCAAGCGGCTGGAGGAGGAACTGGGGATGCAGCTTTTTTCCCGGGGCAGCAACCGGATCAAGCTCACCCCAGCCGGTGAATATTTTGCCAAAGAAGTGGAAGACTATCTGACCAGATTTTCTGACATGGTAACCTTGGCCCAGAAGATCGGCCAGGAAGAGGTCAGCCACTTGAATGTCGGCTTTTTCTCGGCTTTTGACGGGGTCTTGCTGCGTGAGCAGGTCTTGAATTACCAGAAAAAGGGCAAGGATGAGATCAAGTTCAATATTGTCGAGGAATCAGTGGAACATATCTTGTCTGACCTGGCTTTGAAAAAGCTGGACTGCGGCTTTATCAACAACTATGGCCGCTACACCAAGCTCAACCGCCGCCTCTACGACTTTATTGACGTCTATCAAGGGGAGATGATGCTGGCACTCAGCCGGCAGAACCCCCTGGCCAAGAAGCCTTATCTTGAGGAAAAGGATCTTTTGGGCAAGGACCTGCTCTACTACAGCAGCGAAAATTCCCAATACATGCAGGATACGTTTTTGGCGACACTGGGCAGCGATGTCGGCCAGTATCAGATCAAGCGGGTCGCGTCTTTGGAAAACCTGCTTTTGGCTTGCTCTTTAGACCAAGGCCTGGCTTATCTGCCCAAAGACCTGCTGGACAAGTTCAGCCAGCCGGATGCCAGCCTTGTCTTCAAAAGATTCCACTCGGCCCGGATCAGCCAGAACTACACCATGCAGCTGGTCTTCAGAGCTGATGACCAGTCGCCAGCCTTAAAAAAGTTCACCGCCAGCATCGTTGCTGACCGGGAGAAGAAATGAAAAGACAAAATAATAGAGAATCCAACCAAAAAAGCGTGAAGCAAGTTTTGCCTTGTTTCACGCTTTTTTATTTAGTCTAAAGAATCCAGAGTTTCCTTCATCGTCGCGGCTGAAGCCTGCATCTTGGCCAGTTCGCTGTCGTTTAACGGCAATTCCAGCACGTGGCTGATCCCTTGCCCGTTGATGATGGCCAGGGTGCCCAAATAAAGCTCGTCATTGATCCCGTATTCTCCATGCAGTGGTGCCGAAAGGGGCAGGGCCAGGTCGTTATTCTCCAAGATGGCCGCCACGATTCTGGCCAGCATCATGGCTACGCCATAGTAAGTCGCGCCCTTTTTGCCGATGATCTCGCCGCCCTTTTCCCGGACGTGGGCCTCAATCTCATCCAAAGCTGCTTCCGTCATGCCTGGGTAGTCAAGCAGGGGCTTGCCGTTGACCACGGCGCTGGAGAAGTTCTCAAAGCTGCTGTCGCCGTGCTCGCCCAGAACCCAGGCGTTGACTGACTCAATCGGCACTTGCAGCCGCTTGGCCAGTTCCACCCGCAGGCGGGCTGAGTCCAGGGAAGTCCCGGTCCCAATAACCCGCTTCTTCGGGAAGCCGGACAATTTCTGGGTCAAAGTGGTCAAAATGTCGACCGGGTTGGCGGAAACGACGAAAATGCCGCTGAAGCCGGAAGCCACGACCGGATCAACGATGCTCCTCAAGATGGCCGCGTTCTTCTTGATCAGGTCCAGCCGGCTTTCACCCGGCTTGCGGGGCACGCCGGCGGTAATGACTACCACGTCAGCGTCTGCCGCGTCGCTGTAGTCGCCAGCTCTAAGCTTGGTCTGGCCCGTGAAGTAGGTCAGGTCTTCCAGGTCCAGGCAGTCGCCCGTGGCCCGGTCCTTATTCAAATCGCAGATGACCAGTTCGTCTACCCGCGTCGTTTGCAGTAAATCATTGGCAAAGTTGGAGCCGACCGCGCCGTCGCCAACCAGCAGGACTTTTCTGTTCATATTTGTGCCTCCCTCAAGGAAATTAGTTACCCATATTATAACTGAATTCAAGCCAAAAATTTCCCGGGAAATAAAAAACGCGGCCCAGAGGACTGCGTTTCTTAGAAATGTGATGTGATGTGATAAAACTTAAGCTTGCTACAGTTAATGTAGTTTACTTGACGGTCGGCGCGAGTGATAGGAGTAAAGCGCCGGCCGCATGTGATGAGTAAGGAAAAAATAAGTTTGTCTGTCTGCTGAGAGACAGGAACCGAAAAATGTTGAAATACATATCATTGGTCTGAAGCCAGCGCCTGCCTAAAAACAAGTAACATAATAGAAAAGCAAAAGCACGGCAGAGCGTCGCTCCAAAACCTGTTAAGAGGTTTTACTGAAAGGTGGCATGCTCGGATCGCCGCCGGACAGTAGTACCGAAAATTATAACGACTGAAGGAGAAAAAATGAGAAAAATAACTAGCCGCATAACTTTCGAAGAATATAGTACTATGATTTGTCTGAATAATCAAAAAAACTGCCCACTTTTTTGATTATTAAAAAACAAGCCATTTTGTAAGCGGTTGGGTAAAAAAGAAAACTGCAAATAATTAAGCTTGTGATCTGGTCAACTTTTGCAAAAGGTAGGTACCAATAAAAAAACGGCTCCATGACTTGGAACCGTTCTTTCTGTATCTGTGGTATTTGTGTTTGCGGGAATTTTTTAAGCCGCGTGCTTCTTGGCTTGAATTTCCTTTAGGCCTGGCAGGGTGATCATGACTAAGAAGCTGATGATGTAAAGGGCGGATAAGAAGCCCATGACCACGTACAGGTTGTAGTGGTCCATCAAAAGGCCGATGATTACGGAGGAGAAGCCGCCGATGGCCCGGCCGGTGTTCATGATCAGGTTGTTGGCCGTGGACCGGATTTCCGTCGGGTAGAGCTGGCTGATGACCGCCCCGTAGCCGCCGAACATCCCGTTGGAGAAGAAGCCGGTCAAGGCTCCGGCCAAAAGCATGGCCCAGTAGCTGGTCACGTTGACGATGGCGAAGACCACGACCGCGCTGCCCAGAAGGAAGATGCCGAAGGCCCAGCGGGGACCGATCTTGTCCATGACCGTCCCGAAGACCATCATCCCAATGCTCATGCCGACGATAGTGGCAATCATCCAATAAGAAGAGCCGGAAACTGACAGGCCCTGCTTTTGCTGCACGATTGACGGCAGCCAGTTCATCAAGCCGAAGTAGCCGGCGATCTGCACGATCGTCATCAACATCAGCCCCAGAGTCTGCAGGGCCAGGCGCGGCGTTTCGAACAGGCGGCCAAAGGAGATCTTTTCGCTCGTTTCTTCAGCCTTCTTGTGGGCTGCTAAAAATTCATCGCTTTCCTTGACGTGCCGGCGGACGAAGTAAGTCAAAACGACTGGCACGATCCCGAACAGGAAGAGGGTGTTCCAGCCGTAGGCCGGAATGATCCAGGCGGCCAGCAGGGCAGCCACGATGGAGCCGACCTGGCCGCCGATGGC
>NZ_BOCG01000129.1 GCF_016587775.1 Lactobacillus nasalidis
CAAGCTTTTTAAGAAAGGATAGCAGATGTACGAGTATTTTGAGGGCATCATTACTGCAGTGAATCCGGCCTATGTCGTGATCGAGGTGGCCGGAATCGGCTACCGGATCCTGACGCCGACTCCATATGCCTACCATGAGGGGGACAAGGCCCGGATCTATATCGAACAGGTAGTGCGGGAAAACGGCATTGCCCTTTACGGTTTCAAGAGCCAGCAGGACAAGGGCCTGTTCAACAAGCTCAATGAGGTTTCCGGCATTGGTCCCAAGTCCGCCCTGGCGATCATGGCGGCTGAGGACAACGGGGCCTTGGCTTCCGCGATTGAAAGCGGCGAAGTGACTTACCTGACCCGGTTCCCGGGGATCGGCAAGAAGACGGCCTCCCAGATCGTTTTGGACCTGCGGGGCAAAATGGGCAATTACGTGGCTGAAAACCTCTTCAGCGAAGACGAGCCCAAGCCCGACCTTTCGCCGGCCTTGGAAGACGCCTTGCTGGCCCTGGGAGCCTTGGGCTACAGCCAAAGAGAAGTCGACCGCATCAAGCCTAAGCTGGAGAAGCTGCCGGAAATGTCCGCTGACGAATACATCAAGCGGGGCCTGGGCTTGCTGCTGAAGAAATAAGGGAGAAGGGAAAAGATGACGGAAGAACATTTGACCAGCCAGGAGGCGGCCAGAGGCGAGCAGGAGATGGAACTGTCCCTGAGACCGCAGCGCCTCAGCCAGTACATCGGCCAAGGCCACGTCAAAAAAGACATGGAAGTCTACATCCAGGCCGCCCGCCAGCGTGACGAAGCCCTGGACCACGTCCTGCTTTACGGGCCGCCGGGTCTGGGTAAAACGACCCTGGCCTTTGTCATCGCCAATGAGCTGAGCGTCAGTTTGAAGAGCACGAGCGGCCCGGCCATTGAGCGGGCGGGGGATTTGGTGGCGCTTTTGACGGACCTGGAGCCCGGCGACGTGCTGTTCATCGATGAAATCCACCGCCTGGCCAAGCCGGTAGAAGAAGTACTTTACTCGGCCATGGAAGACTTTTACATCGACATCGTGGTTGGCGAAGGGCAGACGACCCACGCGGTTCACCTGCCTTTGCCGCCTTTTACCCTAATCGGGGCCACCACCCTGGCCGGGCAGCTGTCGGCGCCTTTAAGAGACCGTTTCGGGATCGTCGAGCACATGCAGTACTATCAAGTCAGCGACCTGGAAAAAATCGTGCTGCGTTCCAGTGAGGTCTTTCACACCAAGATCTCCCCGCAAGCCGCGGTCGAACTGGCCCGCCGTTCCCGGGGCACGCCCCGGGTGGCCAACCGCCTGCTCAAGCGGGTGCGGGACTTTGCTGAAGTTAAGGGGGAAAAAGAAATCTCCCTGGAGACGACCACCCAGGCTCTCAAGCAGCTGCAAGTCGACAGCGCGGGGCTGGACCAGACCGACCGCAAGCTTTTAAGAACCATGATTTTGAGCTATGGCGGCGGCCCGGTCGGCATCAGAACCTTGGCTTCCAACATCGGCGAAGACCGGGAGACGATCGAATCGCTCTATGAGCCATATCTGCTGCAAAACGGCTTTATCGTCATGACCCCGCGGGGCCGGGTGGTAACCCAGAAGGCTTACCAGCAGCTGAATTTGCCCCTGCCAGGGGATGAGGCATAGCCAAAACGGCCGGCATACAGTATAATGGTCGTTAAAGCCTTTGGCAGATGCCAAAATAAGCAATAAAGTTTTACAGAGGTGGATAATTTGAATACTTTCGTATTAGCCGCAGCAAGCAATGGCGGCAGCAGCATCTTCATGCTGGTAATGTTGGCTGTTTTATTTGGTTTTACCTACTTTACGATGATCAAGCCGCAAAAGAAGCAGCAGCAGCAGCGCCAGGAAATGATGAACCAGCTCAAGAAGGGCGACAGCGTTGAAATGGTTGACGGTCTGCGCGGCAAGATTGATTCGATCAATGATGCTGACAAGACGATCGTTCTGGATGCTGACGGGATTTACCTGACTTTCTCCAGACTGGCCGTCAGAACTGTTTTGAAGCAGGCAGATGCCGCTGAAGCAGCTGAAACTGAAGAAAAGGCTGAAGACAAGACTGAAGAAAAGCCGGCAGCCGACAGTGCTGAAAAGCCAGCAGCTGAAGCTGAAGCAGCCGAAAATGACAGCAAGTCTGAAGAAGCTGACAGCAAGGA
>NZ_BOCG01000130.1 GCF_016587775.1 Lactobacillus nasalidis
AGTCGAAGAAGTCGATGTTCAAGCGGTTTGGCGCTGCCACGTAGGCGTCGTCAGGAATCCGGCGGGCAGCCCAGTGGTGGCCGCCGATGGTTTCGATGTACCAGACTTCGTCGTGGTCGGCAAAGGCGCTGCCGTTCATTTCATAAGTGCCGTACTTTTCAACCAGGTAGCCCAGGCGCTTGACCCCTTCTCTGGCTGAGCGGATGTATGGCAGGGTCAGCGTCACGAAGTCTTCTTCGCCCAGGCCCCCCTTTTCAACCAAAGGATCGATCCCTTGGATCCGGCTGTTGGTGGTGATGGTTTCCGTGGCCGTCATTGCTACCGTGGCGTCGTTGATCCCGGCAGCAGCCCAGACGCCGTGCTTGCCGGAAGCGTCCGGGGCACTGGTGTAGCGCAAAGGGTTGGGCAAAAGGTCGGCATCGTCGATCTCCTGGCCGCTGATGACGCTCTTGTAGTGCTTTGGCTGCTCTTGCGGGTTAACGGCGATGAATGATTCTGGAATAATGGTGCTGCCGCCGTCTTCACTGCGGGCAATCATGGTGGAGCCATCGATCGTGGCTGCCTTGCCGACTAAAATGGTCGTGCATTCTGCTGGCTTTTGCATAAGTCCTCCTCTTAAAAAATCTTGCAAATACTCTTGTGACAATTACAGCTGCCGGTACAGGGCGTACAGGCGCTTGCTCAAGTCCGCCCCGCCGGGAGCGCTGTTTTCAAAAATAATCTTCCCTGGCTCAGAGCTTTCCTTCAAGTTGCCCTGTTCGGCCAGCTGCCGCTTGACTTCCGCGGCCGCGCCGATGGCCCCGTCGTAAACCTTGACCTGCGGGCCCAAGATATCCTTGATGGCCTGCTTGGCAAAAGGATAGTGGGTGCAGCCCAGGACTACCCCGGCCGCCTTGCCGGCATAGGGGGTCAGCAGCCCTTCCAGGTACTGGTAAACTGCCGGCGTGTCAATCTGCCCCTGCTCGATCAGTTCGACCAGTTTCGGAGCGGGCACCTTGACCACCTGGCCGTCTGCCGCGTATTCCTGAACAAGCTGGTTGAACTTCTCCTCGCGCAGGGTCAAAGGCGTGGCCATGGCCACCACGGTCTTGCCGGGATTTTCCTCAGCCGCCGGCTTGACGGCCGGCTCGATCCCGATG
>NZ_BOCG01000131.1 GCF_016587775.1 Lactobacillus nasalidis
GTAAATGTTTCCCAAAGCCGCCAGGAGCCCGATTCCGGCCACCAGGAGCATCCTGCCCCCGGTCTGCCAGATGTAGGGCAAGTTTTTGCCAATGACCCCCTTGTCGACCAAGTCGGCCGTGACCGTCGGCAGGTACAAATCACATGCAACTTGTATCAATAAAAAGAAACTTGCTAGGCATGTCGCCCAGCAAGTCAAAGTTTTTTTAGCAATTTTAAGCATGGCCGCCCCCCTCAGCCTTGGCGTTCTTCTCCATGCGCTGCTCCAGAAGCAGAGCCTGTTTGTCCAGTTTGGTCAAAATTCTCAGGTAGCCCGCCTTTTCTTCTTCACTCAGCGGGCTCATCAATTCGCCGACAAAGCCCAGCCAGTGCGTGTGGTTGCGCTCATTTTGCTCGCGGCCTTTTTCAGTCAGATACAAGCGGAAAACGCGGTGGTCGCTGTTGTCGCGCCGGCGTTCTATCAAGCCGTGCTTCTCCAGCCGGTCCACCACTTCGCTGATCGATGACGGCCGCACCCGCGCGAACCGGGCCAGTTCGGCCTGCTTCATGCCCTCGTTTTTGCTGAGCAGGGCCAGGGTGCGGTTTTGTCCCCGGATGCCGCCATGCAGTTTTTCATACCGCATCCCCATCTGGGTGAGCTGTCTCTGCAAGCGCATGCTCCGGTGAAATAGTTCTTCATTAATCTCTTCTGCCATACTGATCTTCCTTTCTGCTAAAAAAACTGTAAGTAGTCAATGTTAGGTACCTAACTATTTAGTATACCTGGATCAAGTCAAATGTAAAGACATTAGCCAAAGAGCTTGTTTAAGACCTGCATGACGCCTTCTTCATTGTTGCTTGGCGCGATATGGTCGGCAATCTTTTTCAGATCCGGATGGCCGTTGACCATGGCATAGCTGACCCCGGCTGCCTGCAGCATCGTCAGGTCATTCAAGTAGTCGCCAAAGGCCAGAATCTCGCCGCGCTTGATGCCCTTCAAGTCGGCAATCTTTTTCACGGCTGCCCCCTTGTTGGCATCCTTGTTGACAATGTCGATCCATTCCGGACCGGCCAAAACAGCACTCAAGTTGCCCGGCATTTCCGGCAGCTGC
>NZ_BOCG01000132.1 GCF_016587775.1 Lactobacillus nasalidis
CCGCATCAACATCTATGAAGCTGACCGGCAGGCCATGAAGCAGGCGGTTGAAGCATTGAGCGTGCGGCCGGCCGCGCTTTTGGTCGACGCGATGAACGTGCCCGTTGAATTGCCGCAAGTGGAGCTGATCAAGGGGGATGCCAAGTCCAACTCAATCGCGGCTGCTTCAATCGTCGCCAAGGTCTTCAGAGACAGCTTGATGGACGATTATGCCCGCCTTTACCCGCAGTATGCTTTTGACCATAATGCCGGCTACGGCACCAAGGACCATTTGAATGCCTTAAGAAAATACGGACCGACCCCGATTCACCGCCTGACCTTCAGCCCGGTGAGCGAGATGAGCGGCAATAAAAAGACTGACTAGCTGGTCAGTCTTTTTTGTTTGCCAAAGGGGGAAAATAAAAAAGAAAAGGGCGGCTTTTTGGCGTAATAGTAGGTGGAGGGAAAATTATGAACAAAACCGAATTCTTACTGCGCCTGAAACTGCAAAAAGGGCTGAGCTACCTAAAGATCCTGCAGGTCATGCAGCAGATGCCGCCGGATGAGGACGTGGATCATGAATGGCTGAACTGCCTGGAGCTGCCGGATGAGCTGCTTTACCGGGTGGAGCGGGCTTTTTTGAACGACCGCTACGAAAGTGCGATTGAAAATTTGCAAAAGAATTTCAAAATAATCAGTTTCTTTGATGACGGATATCCATTTCAATTAAGAGAAATTTATCGCCCGCCAATCCTGCTCTTTGCCAAGGGGGACCTCAGCCTCTTGGAGCAGGAGGTGACGGTGATCGTGGGTTCAAGAACGCCCAGCCCATATTCCGGCCGGGTGATTGAAAGCCTCATGCCGGCCTTGATCAAGAAAAAGCAGGTGATCGCCAGCGGCCTGGCCCGGGGCGTTGATGCCCTGGCCCACCAGAATGCCCTGAACTTTGGCGGCAAGACCATTGCCGTGGTGGCCAACGGCCTGAACTATTTTTACCCGCGGGAAAATACCCTGCTGCAAAAGCAGATTGCCGCCCGGGGCCTGCTTTTGAGCGAATATCTGCCCGACACCCCGCCGCGGCCTTTCCGCTTTCCAGAACGCAACCGGATTCTGGCAGGCATCTGCAAGAACGTGATCGTAACCGAGGCCAAGGCCCATTCCGGTTCATTGATTACCGCCAACCTGGCCCTGCAGGAAAACCGCAATGTTTTTGCCGTCCCCGGTGCCATCACCAGTCCCTTGTCGGTCGGCACCAACCAGCTGATTTCCGCAGGCGCCACCCCGGTCATCGACAACCACTTGGACCTGTAAAAAGTTAAATTATTGTAAAAAAAACCGGTTTTGCCCATTAAGTAAATTTTCTTTTGGTTGACAATTCAGCAAATTATTTCTATATTGAAGAAGATTTAATTTCGAATTTTAGTGAAAGGGGCATTTGATGCCTGCTACAGCAAAAGAAAACAAGAGCAAGACGAGCAAGACCGCCAAGACTGCCAAGAAGAGCAGCCCGAAGCGGAAGAAGAGCAAGATTAAAAAAGACCTGGTTATCGTAGAATCACCAGCCAAGGCGCACACGATTGAAAAGTACCTGGGCAAAAAGTATCACGTGATTGCTTCTAAAGGGCACATCCGGGATTTGCCGAAGTCGCAGATGGGGGTTGACATTGACAACCACTATCAGCCGAAGTACATTTCTATCCGCGGCAAGGGCGAAACGATCAAGGAACTGAAATCCGAAGCCAAGAAGGCCAACAAAGTCTACCTGGCATCCGACCCTGACCGGGAAGGGGAAGCAATTGCCTGGCACGTGGCGCACGTTCTGGGACTGGATGAAAAAGAAGCCAACCGGGTTACTTTCAACGAAGTTACCAAGGATGCTGTCAAAGACGCCTTCAACCACGCCCGGACCATCGACATGGACACGGTCAACGCCCAGCAGGCGCGCCGGGTTTTGGACCGGCTGGTCGGCTACTCTTTGTCGCCGATTCTCTGGTCCAAGGTCAAGAAGGGCCTGTCTGCCGGCCGGGTGCAGTCGGTTGCCTTGAAGCTGGTGATCGACCGCGAAAAGGAAATCAAGGCCTTCAAGCCGGTTGAATACTGGACGGTTGAAGCAGAATTTGCCAAGGGCAAAGAAAAGTTCCAGGCCTCCTTCTATGGCGAAGGCGGCAAGAAGACCGACCTGCCTGACAATGAAGCCGTCCAGAAGCTGCTGGCCAAGTTCGACAAGAAGAAGCCGTTTGCCGTCAGCAAGGTAGTCAAGCGGGAAGTGCGCCGCCAGCCAGCCGCGCCGTTCACGACGTCGACTTTGCAGCAGGAGGCCAACCGCCGCTTGAACTTCCGAACTTCAAAGACCATGAATATTGCCCAGCACCTTTATGAAGGGATCAGCCTGGGCAGGGAAGGCACGGTCGGCTTGATCACCTACATGAGAACCGACTCCAAGCGTATCTCCCCAGTCGCCCGCCAGGAAGCGGCCAAATTCATTGACGAAGAATACGGCAGCGAATTCGCGGTCAAGAAGGAGCGGCACTTCAAGAACCAGGGAGATGCCCAAGATGCCCACGAAGCCGTGCGGCCGACCAGCGTCTACCGGACGCCGAAGTCTCTGGAAAAGGTGCTGACCAAAGACGAGCTGCGGCTTTACACCTTGATCTGGAGCCGCTTTGTGGCCAGCGAAATGACCCCGGCCGTTTTTGACACGGTGCGCTACGATCTGACGCAAAACGACGTGACCTTCAGAGCCAGTGGCTCAGTCATGAAGTTCGCGGGTTATACCAAAGTTTATGACAACCGCGGCGAGAAGAACGTCAGCCTGCCGGCCTTGGCCGAAGGCGACGAGGTCAAGCTGACCAAGTCCGACAACAAGCAGCACTTCACCCAGCCGCCGGCCCGCTATACTGAAGCCAGCCTGGTCCGGGCATTGGAAGAAAATGGGGTCGGCCGGCCGTCTACTTACGCGCCGACCATTCAAAACATTCAGTCGCGCAATTACGTCAAGCTGGAAGGCCGGGCAATCGTGCCGACTGAGCTGGGCGAGATCGTGGACGGCCTGGTTGAGCAGTTCTTCCCGGACATCACCAGCGTGGACTACACGGCCAAGCTGGAAGATGAGCTCGATGAGGTCGAAGACGGCAAGAAGGACTGGGTCAGCGTGGTTGACCAGTACTACAAGCCTTTCTCCAAGGAGCTGGAGAAGGCCGACAGCGAGATCCAGAAGATTCAGATCAAGGACCAGCCAGCCGGCTTCAACTGTGAAGTCTGCGGGGCGCCGATGCTGATCAAGATGGGCCGCTATGGCAAGTTCTACGGCTGTTCGCGCTTCCCTGACTGCCACCACACGCAGACGATCGTCAAGAAAGTCGGCGTTGTCTGTCCGAAGTGCGGCAAAGGCGAAGTGCTGGAGAAGAAATCCAAGCGGGGCCGGAAGTTCTACGGCTGCTCGCGTTATCCAGACTGCGACTTCGTCTCCTGGGACAAGCCGATCAACCGGGTCTGCCCGAACGACGGCCACTATCTGGTTGAAAAGAAACGCAAGGACGGCTTCGTCGTCTTGTGCCCGAACGGCGACTACAAGGAAGAGCCGCAGGCTGAAGAAGCTGAACCTGAACAAGCAGAATAGATACAATGTCACCAAAGCCTGTCTTTGGTGGCATTTTTGCTAAAAGCATGCCATTAGGCAGGCAGAAGCTTTTTCGGTAAAATAACAGATAGAGAATTTTAAGGGCTGGATGGCCCAGTTTAAACAAAGGATTGAAACAAATGACAGAAAAAGTTACGGTAATCGGCGCCGGCTTGGCCGGCAGCGAAGCAGCCTGGCAGCTGGCGAAAAGAGGAATCAAGGTCGACCTTTATGAGATGCGGCCCAAGAAAATGACCCCGGCGCATGAGAGCGGCAGTTTCGCGGAACTGGTCTGCACCAACTCCATGCGGTCCAACCAGCTTTCCAATGCCGTCGGTTTATTAAAAGAAGAAATGCGGCAGATGGATTCATTGATCATGCAGGCCGCTGACGCCTGCCAGGTGCCGGCCGGCGGGGCGCTGGCGGTTGACCGGGAGCTCTTCTCCAAGTACGTGACCGACAAGCTGACCAGTCTGCCGGAAGTCACCGTCCACGATGAAGAAATCACGGAGCTGCCAAAAGACGGCATCACCGTCATTGCCACCGGTCCGCTGACCAGCGATGCCTTGGCTGAACGGATTCAAGAATTTGAAGGCACTGACAGCCTGCACTTCTTTGACGCCGCGGCACCGATCATCGCCGCTGACTCCATTGACATGGACATCGTCTACAAGAAGAGCCGCTATGACCGGGGCGAAGCCGCCTACCTCAACTGCCCGATGACCAAGGAAGAATATGACCGCTTCGCCGATGCCTTGGTGCACGCTGAAACCGCGGAAATGCACGGTTTTGAAAACAGCGAGGTATTTGAAGGTTGCATGCCGATCGAAGTCATGGCTGCCCGCGGCGCCAAGACCATGCTTTTCGGCCCGCTGAAGCCGGTCGGCCTGGAAAACCCTAAAGACGGCAAGACGCCTTACGCCGTCGTGCAGCTGCGTCAGGACAACGCGGCAGCGTCCATGTACAACATCGTCGGTTTCCAGACCCACCTCAAGTACGGTGAGCAAAAGCGGGTCTTCCAAATGATTCCGGGCTTGGAAAACGCCCGTTTCGTCCGCTATGGCAAGATGCACCGCAACACTTACATGGCCAGCCCGGAAGTTCTGCAGGCCAGCTACGAAGCCAAGGCCCAGCCTGGCCTCTTCTTTGCCGGGCAGATGACCGGGGTTGAAGGCTACGTGGAAAGTGCCGGCAGCGGCCTGGTTGCCGGGATCAACGCGGCCAGAGAAGCCGCTGGCCAAGAGCCGGTTGAATTTCCGCTTACGACGGCCTTGGGGTCCATGGCCCACTACATCACCACGACCGATGCCAAGCACTTCCAGCCGATGAACGCCAGCTTTGCCTTGATTCCGGGATTGGAAGGCAAAAAGATCAGAAACAAGCGTGAACGCCACGAAAAGATCAGTGAGCGGGGCCTGGCTGATCTGGCGGCCTTCAAGGCGGAAAAGCTGGCGGATTAAATGACTTTTGAAGAACAGTTTCTGTCTTACTTGAAAAATGAGCGTTCTTACAGTCCCCGGACGCTTCTGGCCTATCAAAAGGACTTGGCCCAGGCCAGGGCTTTTTGGCAGGAAAACGGCGGCTTTGCCGGCTGGGAAGCAGTCAAGCGGCGGGACGTAGAAGTTTACCTGCAGTTTTTGAGCCAGCAGGGCCTGGCGGCCAGCAGCCTGTCGCGGAAGCTGTCCACCCTGCGCTCTTTTTACCGCTTTTTGACCAGGCGCAAGCTGCTTGCCGGCGACCCGACCGTGGCCGTGCAATTGCGCCGCGGCGGCCGGAAGCTGCCGGAATTCTTCTATCAAAAGGAAGTCGGGCAGGTGCTGGCCGGCTTGAATGACGGCAAGCCGCTGACTGTCCGCAACCGGGCGCTTTTGGCCCTGTTTTACGCCACAGGGATGCGGCTGAGCGAAGTGACTGAGCTGCAGCTTAAGCAGGTTGACCTGGAAAACTGTCTCATTCTGGTGCACGGCAAGGGCAACAAGGACCGCTACGTCTTTTTTGACGGGCAGACAAAAGAGTACCTGCAGGACTACCTGCAGCAGGCCCGGCCTAAGCTTTTGAAAGGACAAGCCGACTCTGGCCGGGTTTTCTTAAACAATCGGGGCCAGGGACTGAGCAGCCGGGGGATTGCCAAGACGGTTCAGCAGCTTTTTCAAAAAGCCGGCCTGACTGCCGGGGCCCATCCGCATGAATTGCGGCACAGTTTTGCCACCGCCATGCTGAACAATGGCGCGGACTTGCGGAGCGTGCAGGAATTGCTGGGCCATGAAGACTTGTCGACCACCCAGATCTACACGCACGTGAGCATGCAGCATCTGCAGGCAGAATATCGCCAGCATTTTCCCAGAAAATGATGAAAAGTGCTATTATGAAAATGATGGGAAAGCGCCAAGCATTTGAGTATTTTTGCAATATTTTCAAATGATGGCATGAATAGGAAAGCAACAAACGGAGGAACAAAATGACAACGATTTGTTCGGTAAAATACAATGGCCAGACCGCGATTGCCGGCGACGGCCAGGTGACTTTGGGCAAGAGCATCATCGCCAAGACCACGGCCAGAAAAATCCGCCGGATCTACCATGACCAGGTAGTGATCGGCTTTGCCGGCGGGGTGGCCGACGCCGTCAGCCTGCAGGAAATGCTGGAAGGCAAGCTGGAGAGCTACAGCGGCGATCTGCGCCGGGCAGCCGTTGAAATGGCCCAGGCTTGGCGCAAGGATCCGGCCCTGCAGAAGCTGGAGGCAATGGTGATCGCCTTCAATGACCAGGACCTGCTCCTCATCTCCGGCAACGGCGAAGTGCTTGAGCCGGATGAAAGCGTCGTGGCCATCGGCAGCGGCGGCTACTACGCCCAGGCGGCTGCGGTGGCAATGACCCGCCACTCCAGCGGC
>NZ_BOCG01000133.1 GCF_016587775.1 Lactobacillus nasalidis
GTAAGCAGCGCCAGCCATGCTCCGGCAGCTCCGGCTCCCAAGCCAGACGCCGTAAGCAGCGCCAGCCACGCTCCAGCAGCTCCGGCTCCTAAGCCAGAAGCTACTTCCGGGGCCAGTCACTAGAATTAGCTAACAATTCACAAATTTTTTCTTTGGTCGAAAAGCGGCTATGTGAAAACCTGCACTTGACTTGCCAGGCCGCTGAGACCTTCTTCCTTACAAAAACTCGCGAAAAACGCCCAAGCAGATGCTTGGGCGCTTTTTGTGCTAAACCAGTTTATGTTCGTTGTTATAGTGCTTCCGGCAGTAGGTCTTGATGAATTGTTCGAATCTGGTCACGGCCGGAGTCAAGAAGTGGTCGGACTTTTTGACCACGAAAATCGGGTGAACGCCAACGTGGTTGTCGATGTGGAGCAGCTTGACCGTCTGCGGGTTCAGCTGCGGCAGGTGGGGCACGATGGCCACGCCGTAGCCCCAGTGCACGAAGCCGATGATCGTGTGGTCCTCCATGGATTCCATGACGATCTTGGGCTTGACGCCGGCATCAGCGAACATCTTGTCCAGGCGCTGGCGCAGGCCGCTCTTTTTGCTGTAGTAGATCATCGGGTACTTGGCCAGGTCGGCCAGGGAGACCGAGTTCTTCTGGGACAGCGGGTTGGTGAAAGGAACCACGGCCAGCATTTCCTGGTCCACCAGGTGGGAGATGTCCACCTTGTCCTCCAGGCTGGGAACGTCCGGAGCTGAAGAAACGACCAGGTCCAGCTCGTCGTTGACCAGCTGCTCAACCAGGTCATCGGTCGTGCCCTGGGTAAAGGAGAAGGAAATGTCCTTGGTGTCGGGTTCCTGCTTGAACTTGTAGATCAGCTGCGGGATCAAGTCCTGGCCCATGGTGAAGGTGAAGCCTACTCTGATGTGGCCCCGGTTGATGTCCAGCAGCTCGGCAATGTATTCACCGCCCCGGTCCAGGTCGTTTAAGCCGCTTTTGACGTATTCCAGGTAGATCTTGCCGTAGTTGGTCAGGCGGATGTTCCGTCCGTCTTTTTCAAACAGCGGGACGCCGAGCTCTTCCTCAATACTGCTGATGGCATAGGAGAGGGAAGGCTGCGAGATGCCCAGCTTTTCCGCGGCTTTGGCCATGTGTTCAGTCTTGGCCAGCTCGACAAAAAAACGTAAGTGCCGAATGTTCATATTTGCCTCCAAATCAATCACAACGGTTTTCCATACCTATATTGTACCGTTAATTTAAAACTGATAAAATGCTTTTATCAATAAATCAGCTTTGCCTTATTTATCACGAAGCTTGAAAACGATAACATAATAGTGAATTGAGAAAAAAGTAACTTGTGAAAAAAGTTAAAGGAGATCCAGAAATGGCAGACGAAAGAAACAACGAGATCGAAGAAACGAAGATTCAAGGCGTAAGCGGCCCGATTACCGGCTGGCTTGACGGCCACACGATTCTGGTTGGCTTGATGGCTTACCCGATCCGTCACACCATGTCACCAACCATGCACAACAACGCTTTTGCCAAGTTGGGCTTGAACGGGGCTTACCTTTGCTTTGAAATCGACAACGAAAAGCTGCCGGGCGCCATCGACGCCATCCGGACCCTGGACATGCGGGGCTCGAACGTTTCAATGCCAAACAAGAAGAAGGTTATCCCTTACCTGGACAAGCTGGACAAGACCTCACAAATGTGTGACGCCGTCAACACCATCGTTAACGAACACGGCGTTTTGACCGGCTACACCACTGACGGCATGGGCTGGCTGCGGGCTTTGAAGAAGGACGGCCAGGACGTCAAGGGCAAGGTCATCACTTTGGCCGGTGCCGGCGGTGCTGCCACTCCAATCGCCGTAACTGCTTCATTGGAAGGCGCCAAGGAAATCCGCATCTTCAACCTGGACGACGACAAGTGGGCACAAGCAGTCAAGAACGTTGAAACCATCAACAAGGAAACTGACTGCGTAGCCAGCGTTCACCACCTGGAAGACAAGGAAGACTTCAAGAAGTCAATCGCTGAATCAGACATCTACTGCGACGCTACCAGCGTAGGGATGAACCCGCTGCAAGACCAAACCTTGGTTGAAGACCCATCATGGTTCCACGAAGACATGGTCGTTTCCGACACTGTCTACGCACCACGCAAGACCAAGCTGATGGAAGTAGCTGAAAAGGCTGGCGTAAAGCACATCTACAACGGGATCGGCATGATGATCGAACAAGGTGCCGCTGCCTTCAAGCTGTGGACTGGCAAGGAAATGCCAACCGACTACATCCAAGAAATCATGGATGCAGACAAGTAATTTTTAGACAGAAAAAATAAAACAGGTTTTAATCGATACCTTCTGCAGCTGAATATTTGCCTACAGAAGGTATTTTTGGAAGGAAGTAACCATGAAAAAGAATAAATACATGATGACTGCCTTCATGCTGTACATGAACTACTTCGTGCACGGGATGGGCGTCATCATCATTTCGCAAAACGCCACCAACCTGGCCCACCAGTGGGGCACGACCGCGACCGGCGCCATTGCCGTAGTCTCCTCTTTGGGGGTTGGGAGAATCATCAACCTGCTGATTTCCGGGATCTTGTCTGACAAGTTCGGCAGAAAGCCGTTCGTTCAACTGGGGATCGTCTTCTACCTGATCTTCTTCGTTGGCCTGCTCTTCTCACAGAACATTACCGTCGCCTACATCCTGGGGATCTGCGCCGGGATGGCCAACTCCTTCCTGGACACGGGTACTTACCCGGCCCTGATGGAAATCTTCCCGGACGCCAAGGGGACCTCAAACGTTGTTTTGAAGGCCTTCATTTCCGGGGCTCAGTTCCTTTTGCCATTCATCGTCAGCGGCCTGGCAAGTGCCGGGGCTTGGTACGGCTGGTCAATCGTGATTCCAGCTGCCATCCTGGTCATCACCTTCATCTACTTCCTCAAGGGGGCCTTCCCGGACTCCAAGGCAGTTGCTGAAGCTGAAGAAAAGAAGGCCGAAGAAGCTGAAGCAGCCGCTGCTGCTGACGGCGACAAGCCGGCAGTCAAGTCCAACAAGTGGCTGGACGGTACCCTGTTCATCCTTTACGGCTACATTTCACAAGCTACCTTCTACATGGTCAGCCAAATGCTGACCCAATACGGGCAGTCAATCAGCCACATGAGCGACAGCGCTGCCCACGCCCTGGTTTCCTGGTACTCACTTGGTTCAATCTGCTGCGTGCTGTTTACTGCAGTGATCGGCCGCAAGTTCAAGGAAGTTCAATTGGTGCCAATCTACACTTTGGGTGCCTTCATCGCCATCTTCCTGATGTGGGCATACCCGACCAGCGCCGTTTTGATGGGCATTCTGGCCTTCGCCGTTGGTTTCTTTGCCGCTGGTGGCGTAATGCAACTGGGGTTGACGGTTATGGCCGACTTCTTCCCAGCTGGCAAGGGGACGGTTACCGGTTTCTTCTACACTGCCGGTTCAATCGCTTCCTTCACTATTCCGCTGGTAATCAACGCTTTGCCAGGGATGAGAGAAGTTATGTTCTTTGACGTGATCGTTGCCCTGCTTGGTTTCGTGGACACGACCATCATCGCTATCCGTTACAAGCACCTGTTTGGTTCACTGAAGAAGTAATTTTTTTAAAAAACAGAAGGTATAAAAATGACTACTGTAAAAGTTAGAAACATTGTTTTGGGCGAAGGCCTGCCAAAGATTGCCGTGCCAAACGTCGGCGCGACTGAAGAAGAAATCCTGGCTTCCGCCAAGGAAATCGCGGCTGCCAAGCCTGACATCATGGAATGGCGGATCGACTACTACGAAGCCGGCATCAAGGACAATGAAAAGCTGATCGCTACGGCCAAGGCTTTGCGTGACGTAGTCGGCGAACTGCCAGTCCTGGTTACTTTCAGAACCAAGAACGAAGGCGGCGTTTTGGAACTGGGCGAAGACGAATACCTGGACCTGGTGGCTACTGTAGTAACCAACCGTTTGGGCGACGCGGTCGACATCGAACTTTTCCACGATGAAGAAAGAGTCAAGGACCTGGTTAAGCAAGCCCACAACTACAACGTGGTAGTGATCATGAGCAACCACGACTTTGAAAAGGTGCCAGCCAAGGACGTCATCGAATTCCGCTTGAAGAAGATGGCTGACTTGGGTGCTGACGTGCCAAAGCTGGCCTGCATGCCGCACAGTGCTGACGACGTTTTGACCCTTTTGAGCGCGACTAACGACGCCCGCAAGGCACTCTCAACGCCAATCATCACCATGGCAATGGCCGACTTGGGCAAGGTCAGCCGGATTGCCGGCCAAGTCTTTGGCTCCTGCCTGTCATTCGGTGCCGTTGGCAAGACTTCAGCGCCTGGCCAATTATCAATCGAAGACTTGAGAAACGCTGAAAATTACTTGGAATTGCACTAATAAGCACGAGAAACGCTTTTCCAGAAAAGAAAGCTCCCGTATCACTTCAAATTGCGATACGGGAGCTTTTTTGGTGGGGAGAGATTGTTTAAAATGTTGATTTTATTAAAAAGCAGATATATAATCTAACCAAAAAATAATCTATTTTGATTTGGAGGATAAAAGACATTGGCTATTTTTAGGAATGAAAAAAGAGGGTGAGTGCTGTGCCTATTTCATCATTTGTGGGGATTCTCGTCCTGCTGGTTTCCGGAGTGGCCATTGGCTTAGCTGTCTATGGCTGGGTCAGTCATAAACGGGGCTTAGCAGTTGAAGCCCTGCTTGCTGGGACAATCTTTCTAGGCTTAGTCTATTGGGTTGGCAACAACTTTATCGGCTCCATGTGAGCCTTATTTTGGCTTTTAGAGCATAAGAAAGCTCCCGTATCAATCGCGATACGGGAGCTTTTTTGGTGGGGAAAGATTGTTTAGTCGCTTAGGTCTTCGCCGTCACTGGCGATAACCTTCTTGTACCAGTAGAAGGAGTCCTTTGGAATCCGCTTGAGGCTGCCTTCGCCCTTGTCATCGCGGTCAACGTAGACAAAGCCGTAGCGCTTGCGCATTTCCCCGGTGCTGGCAGAAACCAGGTCGATGCAGCCCCACATTTCGTAACCCATCAGGTCAACGCCGTCGAGGTTGATGGCGTCGTGCATGGAGGCGATGCACTGCTGCAGGTAGGAGATTCTTTCCGGGTCGTGAATCTTGCCGTCTTCGCTGATCTGGTCCTTGACCCCGATGCCGTTTTCCACGACCCAGAGCGGCTTGTGGTACCGGTCCCAGAGCTGGTTCAAGGCAATCCGCAATACGTCCGGGTCGATCGTCCAGCCCCAGTCGTTGGTCTTGAGGTAAGGGTTCTTGACCCCCAGGGACAGGTTGCCGCCAGTAGTGTCCTTGACTTCGTGGGTGGTCGTTACGGATGAGGAGTAGCAGGAGAAGCTGAGGAAGTCGGCCGGGTATTGGGCCAAAAGCTCATAGTCGCTGTCTTTGTCTTCCAGCTCGATCCCTTCAGCTTCGTACTTCTTCAAGATCCAGTCTGGGTAGCGGCCGCCGGTCTGAACGTCGCTGTAAAAAAGGGTAGCGTCGTTTTCTTTAAGGGCCTTTAATTGGTCCTTCGGGTCAGCCGTCAAGGCGTAGACCGGACCGTAAGCCAGCATCTGGCCGACCTTGATTTCCGGGTCGATTTCCCGGGCCGCCTTGACCGTCAAAGCGCTGGCCACGAACTGGTTGTGGGCGCCTTGGGCCTTGCTTTGGGCATCATCGGTCAAAATACCAGCTGCCATGTAAGGGCTGAGGCTCATCATGTTGATTTCGTTGAAGGTCAGGTAGTACTTAACCAGGCCCTTGTAGCGCTGCATGACGGTCTTGGCGTAGTTGACGAAGAAGTCGATCAGCTTGCGGCTGGTCCAGCCGTTGTACTTGACAGAGAGATTAAGCGGCGTTTCGTAGTGAGACAGGGTCACCAAAGGTTCAATGCCATACTTGCGGCATTCTTGGAAGACTTTTTCATAGAATGCCAGCCCCTTTTCGTTTGGCTCAGCGTCGTCGCCATTTGGAAAAATCCGCGCCCAGTTGATGGAGAGGCGGAAGCACTTGAAGCCCATCTCGCTCATCAGCTTGATGTCTTCCTGGTAGTGGTGGTAGAAGTCGGTCGCGGTGTGGCTTGGGTAGTAGTAGCCATCCAAAACAGCCGGTTCGGCTCCTTCAGGGAAGGTCATTGCCTGGCCAAAAGCCATCGGCACGTAGCCGGTTTCCCCAGTTTTTGGATTCTTCCAGGTGATCTTTCTGGCTTCAGTGTGGGAGCCGTTGGTCATCACGTCAGCCGTGCTGAGGCCCTTGCCGTCTTCTGAATACGCGCCTTCATACTGGTTGGCGGCAGTTGCCCCGCCCCAAAGGAAGTCTTTTGGAAATTTTGCCATGATTTGTCTCCTTATCTGTTATTGTTTTTATTTTTACTAGCTATATTACCTGTGTTTAATACACGAAAAGATTTGCCAGGGGGCAAATCTTTCCATGAACGTTTTTGAGAGAAATATGTGTTGGTGTTTTGTCCTTTTAGGACAGGGCCAGCAGCTGATCGCCAGCTTTAACCGTGCCAAGCTTGCTGTCGCCAATTTCATGGTAGGATTTGGAATTGGTGATGATGACTGGCGTGGTCAGGTCGTAGCCCTTGGCCTTGATGCCTTCCAGGTCAAACTTGACTAGCGGCTGGCCGGCCTTGACTTCTTCGTCCTTGGATACCAGGACTTCAAAGCCTTCACCGTTGAGTTCAACCGTGTCCATGCCGATGTGGATCAGGATTTCAGCGCCGGACTTGCTCTTAAGGCCGATGGCGTGGCCGGTCGGGAAGACCAGGCTGACCGTGCCGTCAACCGGTGACTTCAGCAGGCCTTCGCTTGGCTTGATGGCCAGGCCCTGGCCCATGGCGCCGGAAGAGAAGACTTCGTCTTTTACTTCGCTCAGCGGGCAGATTTCACCGGCAACTGGAGCCAGGATGGTTTCACCGGCAACAGTTACTGAAGGACCTTCTGCTGGAGCAGCAGTTGAAGTGGTTTGAGTGCTTGAAGCAGTTTCTTCATCGCCGTAAAGGCTAGGAATCTTGATCAGCATGGTCAGGGCGAAGCCCAAGATCAGTGAGATGACGGCGCAGATAGCCAGGTTGATGACGCTGGCAAATGAACCAGTCTTAGGGTTGATGTATGAAGGGAAGGCGAAGATCCCCATGCCGCCCATGGCGTAACCAGTCACGTTGGTCAAGCCGCAGTAGGCACCTTGGATAGCACCGGCAACGCAGGTCATGATGAATGGCGTCTTCATCGGCAGGGTAACCCCGTAGATGGCCGGTTCAGTAACCCCGAAGATTGAGGAGATCAGGGCCGGGGTAGCAAGCTCCTTGACCTTCTTTTCCTTGGTCTTGATCATGATGGCTGCCAAAGCCCCAGTTTGAGCGAAGCAGACCGCAACTGACGGGTTCAAGAGAACTGACCAGCCCTTTTGGGCAAAGTCCATCATAGCCAGAGGGATCAAGCCCCAGTGCAGGCCGAACATAACGAGTACTTGCCAGAGGCCGCCCAGGACAGCGCCGTAAAGCATTGGGCTGAACTTGTAGATGGCTTGGAAGACAATCCCGATCCAGGAAGACAGGGTGTTGGCTACCGGCCCGATCAAGAGGATGGACAGCGGAACTGAGATCAAGAGAGTGAAGAACGGAACGGCGAACATCTTGATGTCGGTCGGCATCCACTTCTTCATCCGCTTTTCAACCAGGGAGGCAAACCAAACGGCCAGGATGATTGGAATCACCGTTTGGAAGTAGCCGCCGCTCGGCAGCTTGATCGGCAGGCCGAAGAAGCTGGTCGTGGTCTTGACGGTCGTGGTCAAGGTTGGGTAGAGCATGGCCCCAGCCAGGGCCAGGCCGGTGAATTGGTCCAGCTTGAACTTGCGGGCAGCAGTCAAGGCCAGGAAGAACGGCAGGTATTGGAACATCCCGTCGCCCATGGCGTTGAAGATGATGTAGATCCCGTTGGTAGTCGGCATCCCAGTGGCAGCCAGGAGGGCAGTTATCCCCTTAAGCATACCGGCGGCACAGAGGGCGCCCAGGAAAGGCTGGAAGATGCTGGAGATCAAGTCGACGAAGCGGTCGAACAGGTTGCCCTTTGGCGCGTCTTCCGCGTCGTCTTCGGCAACTTCCCCAACTCCCTTGATGTGGGAGTTTCTGAGCACGGCGTCGTAGACGTCCGTAACTTCGTTGCCGATGACCACTTGGTATTGGCCGCCGGCCTTGGCGACGGTGATG
>NZ_BOCG01000134.1 GCF_016587775.1 Lactobacillus nasalidis
CCAAACCGCGGCTACTTCTTTAAGTGTCTGTTGAGCACATTGAACAGTGGGCATCTGACCATAAAGCATAAGCTCATTGGCATTTCTTTTATTCTTGAAGATCCTGTCCAAGCCCTCATAATAAATCGATCCTTTTCTCTTGAAAAGGGCTTGTCTGAGCTGATACAAAGCGGCGTTATAAATCTTATGAGCAATTTCTGCCGCACGGTCAAGCTCTGGAGTAGCCTTGATGTAATACTCACTGGCCAATTGGTCAATGAGTTCATTATTTCTCGGAATTGTCTTTTGTTTTTCCTTTCTTTTCGCTTGGACCATTTTCGTTTTACCTCCTTTCCTAATAATTCATCCACTGGCCTTAGTGTTACTTGTTCGAAAAGTAATATAGATCACTGACTGTCTTTGGATTATTTCTATGATTTTAAGTTCTTCTACATTCTCGTACCTCTGAGAATTATTATATCACGCCTCATCGAACTGAATACGAACAAAAGGTAAAGAATTGATTTATTCTGTCAAAAGCAACAGTATGGACTAATTTGACTCAAAATTGTCTATTATATAAAAAATCTTTTTGGACAAAAAGCTTGCTAAGGTACTATATCTTGCAATAAACTATTAGAGCAACGTAGATCTAGTATAGTATGAATAGAAAGAGTGTGATCACCGTTATTGTCTTAAGTGGCCCAATTGGAGCCGGCAAATCCAGTTTAACCAGTATCCTCGCCAAGCACCTTGGCTCAACAGCATATTACGAAGAGGTCAACAACAATCCAGTTCTGCCTTTGTACTACAAAGACATGAAGCGGTACACCTTCCTCTTGAACACCTACTTCTTGAACAAGCGGCTGGCTGAAATCAACGCTGCCGCCGGCAACCACAACGACGTTTTAGACCGGTCCATCTATGAAGACCTGCTCTTCTTCAACATGAACGTCGACAGCGGGGTGGCCGACCCGACTGAATACCAAATCTACCACGATTTGATGGACAACATGATGGAAGACGTGCCAGGCAATCCGCGCAAGAAGCCGGACCTCCTGATCTACATCCACGTCTCCCTTGACACCATGCTCAAGCGGATCGGCAAGCGGGGCCGGGAGTTCGAACAGCTCGACTCCGACCCGAGCTTGAAGGAATACTACCAGAACCTCCTGCGCTACTACGAGCCCTGGTATGAACAATATGACGTTTCACCAAAGATGATGATCGATGGTGACAAGTACGACTTTGTCGACAACATCGATGACCAGGACCTGGTTCTGGACATCATCGACAACAAGCTGCGCGAAATCGGTAATTTATAGTTAGTTGTTAGAAGGAACGTGATGACCGTTATTGTATTAAGTGGGCCCGTTGGAGCCGGTAAATCCAGCCTAACCGCAATTCTTTCCAAATATCTGGGGACCAAGCCTTTCTACGAAAGCGTCGATGACAACCCTGTCCTCCCGCTCTTCTACAAGGACCCCCTGAAATATACTTACCTGCTGCAGCTCTTCTTCTTGAACACGCGCTTCCACAGCATTAAAAAAGCCCTCAGCGACGACAACAACGTCCTGGACCGGTCCATCTATGAAGATTCTCTTTTCTTCCATATGAATGCCGACATCGGCCGGGCCAATGACCTGGAAGTCCAAACCTACGATGAGCTGCTGGAAAGCATGATGAAGGAACTGGAGCGGATGCCTAAGCGCCATCCTGACCTCCTGGTTCACATCAATGTTTCCTATGAAACAATGATCAGCCGGATCCAGAAGCGGGGCCGGTCTTACGAGCAGCTCAGCTTCGACCCGACTCTGGAAGACTACTACAAGCGGATGCTCCGCTACTATGAGAAGTGGTATGATGACTACAACTACTCGCCGAAGATGATGATCGACGGCGACCACTACGACTTCATGGCCAGCGAAAGCGACCGGACTGAAGTCCTGGACCAGATCACCCAGAAGCTCAAACAGGTTGGCAAGCTGCCAAAGAACTGGCATGCCGGTGAAATTGCGACTGAATCAATTGAATTTTCATCTTAAGAAGCTCCCCTGGCGGCAATGTCATTAAGTTAAGGCATTGACTTTGAACAGGGAACCGCTTTGAGACACTCATCTAAGTTAGGTGGGTGTCTTTTCTGCTTTTTGGGTATGACAAATAAGCATCGATTGACTGTTTTTTACGAAATTCGATAGTTTAAACTAACAGAACCTTGAAACCGTAGAGGTCTTGGATATTGTCTACCTTTTCGGACTGGATGATGATAAGCTTCTATTTCTTCGATCATCTGCTTTGAATTGCCTATCATGGGCGTTGTATAATATCGGTGAACTATGTTGGCCGCCTCTTTAAAATCTATCTCATGAGGCCATTTTCTGTGAGCATCAGCTATCCGGCAAAGGGATATGATTCTGTTGACCGCGTTAAACATAATCAGCTGAGAGTACAACTCGATTTCTTGAAACGCTGGTTTTTTCGAATGAAAACATACTGCACCGAGATCATACTTTAGCTTGCGAAATGAGCTCTCAATATCCCAGCGCAGATGATACAGATTTCTCATTTCACTAAGTGGGAAGTCACTCGGGCTTAGATTAGTAGCCAGTACTTCCCACTTAGTCTTTCCCAATAGTGGGTCGTTGATCTTAAGTTTAACGATTCTGCAGTGGACCGGACAAAAGCTTTCAAAATCCCAGTGCGCTGTACGGTACTTAGGTGAATATTTGTCCTTATAGCGACGATTCGGGGCATTGATCTTGTGATACTCTGGATGAAGCTTCTTTCGCTTGGCGCTATTGGTGATGTTAAACGTCATCTCAAGATCGCATTCTTGATCGGGAAGAGCGCTGATTTCCCGAATAGCACTTTTACCTTGAGTTTTTAGACGGATAACATAGTTGCAGTTAGCCAGTCGATTGCCATGCTCGAAAGGATTGAAGGATTCATAGCCACGATCCATCAGTACGATATAGCGGTGTTGAAGTCTTAAGTTCTGAAGCATGTGCACAGCCGCACTGCGTTCATCCATACTCTTTCGTGATTGCAATAAGCAGTCTAGGTAACAACAATTTGCGATATCGTAAAGGATATTGGCATGAATCAAACATGTGCCTTTGGTCGTTAATTTATTATCGTCCGAAGGCTTTTTTCTTGTCTGAATATTGCATAGAAACATTGAATTCTTATCATACGGCAAAGCAAAGTCACTACCATCAATTGCCAGCAGCCGATAGCCATGATACAAAGCAGGCTGTTTCAAAGTTGAATTGAATTCATACAGAATTACCTTAAATAATCTAGGGTTAACCTTAGCTTTCTGCTGTTCGTAAGCCGACGCGGTCATTCGCTTAGAGGGCTTAGGAAATGCGTCAGCCAGCTCCTTGTTCAAGCAGTTTCCTTGTATGGCAAGAGTGGTCTTAATGAATGTCTTAGCATCCAGTTTTCTTTTACGCGTGAAGTCTTTGCTTGGATGATAAACAAAGTAATTGATACATTCGGCAGCCATGTCTGTAACAGAATCAAGCTGTCTTAGGACTTGATGCTTCTTAGTCATGAAAATACGCCACCTTTGATAAAATTTCTAACCAAATATAGCGTAAAGCGGTTTCAAAAATTAAGTAAAAAAACACTCATCAAACTTAGATGAGTGTCCTAAAGCATTCCCCGTTCAAAGTCAATGTCTTAACTTAATGACATTGAGCATCGAGGTGCTCTGCGTTTTGCTTTCTATTCAACTTTTTCTAGTAATTTACTGTCGACGATTTTCTCGATTTGCGCTACATCTTCGTTAGAAAGCTTGAATCCTTTTTCCTGCAAGATGGCAACAATTGAATTAATGATGTTCTGCTTTTCCTGATCAGAAAAGCCAATCCGGCGGTACAGGGCAACGTAGTCTGCAAGAACTTGCTCTACTATAGTAACAATTTGCTCTAGCTTTCGGTTCTTTACATGGATTCGCCTTAAGATAGTTAACAAAGCTAGGCTAACGAGCCAGATGGCAAACGCAATTAATTCTGGATATACACTTATATGCTTTTCACCTCAGTTCTTGATAGAATGTGCTAAAATCAAAACATAAATTAATTTTTCAAGAGGTAATTATGGATACTACTAATAGCATAACCTTTACTAGCAAGCTAACATTCTGGGATAAGTTTAAATGCTTTTATTTGCTACACCTTTGCAGTCTTATTTTTTTAATACGATTTCAAAAGAAGTGGCAAAAGATTCTTATTTATCTGTGGTATACCAGTGTTTGTGGCTTTTCACTTGCGATTCTTGTTGTTTCCTATCCTTTTGTCACCATTAAAATGTTTATTGATGTCTTTTTAACGCTATCTTGTTTTTCGTGGGTACCAGCTATCACTGCATTCCTAATTTCACTAAAGTGCCCATCTATTATAAATCTTAAGCTTTCACCCGATAATAATTTAGGAAGAGCGCCTATAGTAAAAATAGGTGATTCAAATTCACAGATAGTATACTTAAAAAGTTCTTTACTACTTGATACTAAGAATTTCTATTTGATAATGTGCCCAAATTATTTGCCAAAGCATAAAAGCAGAGTATTCTATAGCTTCATTTCCAAAAGCCAAAACACTACAGCGCTATCTAAAGTCAACTTTATAGCTTCCGTAAAACCACATTTTAAAAAATTCATCAAGTTGCATATTTGATGTTAAAAAATACGAACTTATTAGTCTGGGATTCTAACCTACTAACAACCCGGTAAACAATTGTGGAATAAGATCTAATAAGACTGAAAGAGTCCCTCCACTAATAAAAATAGATACTCCAGCTATTGCAACAACCGTTGAAAAGCCAATTAAGGTCTCCCATGATTTCTGATCAGTTTGACTTTGGGTTACGAGCTTCGGAACATCAACGTTTGGAATTTTCGTGCCAGTAAATAGATCTGTTGGCTTTGAAGTGACAGTGATAACTACAGACAGTTCATTATCCAATTGCTTATCCTTAGCTTCTAAAATATGGTAGATAAATTTAAGCTTGCTTTCACCAGAGTTGTTAATCGAAGCTTCTATCGCCACGTTACCATTGGTAATGCTTGCGCTTGAGATCACCTTATTTGCTTCGTTTACAACCGCATCAACACCATTTCCTTTAATATGTCCTGAAGTTTGAAGCCAACTTGCAAAACTAATTGAGTCTAACTTACCATTTGAAACAGTAATTGCAGGAGTTTCATCAGCTACTGACAGCGAATTAACCAATTCCACTGAAATTTTTAGTGATGGGGTATTTACGAATTCAAGCTTCTTGTTAAACTCAACGGATACCGACTTACCAAGACCCTTTAGTACATCAGCTGCTACTTCCCTATAAGAAATAGTACCGTATAACTGTGGAACAAACTTATTAACACCGGCATCTTTGCCAGAAGCTGCTACTTGGTCAATATCCGTGCTGCCAATTGGATATTCAGTAAACTGGTCAAAAGCCCAATTTGTTGGCATTCTAAAGCCAAGATTCCCACTCCAACCATAGGACATATCCGCCACGAAGCTGTATTTCATCCCAACTTCTTCGCCGTGGAGGCAGACATTTCTAGTGCCATAAATACCTGGTTCATATGGACTGAGCTTCAAGGCATCGATGATCCCTCTCATGTAAGGAACGACTGTACCTTCAATGTCACCATCCTGAATATCAACGTCCACTGCAAAGTAAATTGTTGTTTTACTTGGAAAGCCTAGCTCAGCTGCTTTCTTTGCAGCAGTAATCCCGTCTTGATAGCCACGGTTTCTACTAAAGTATTCGATTTCATACCCACCGTCTTCATAGATTGGAAAGACTCGCAATCCGGCATCAGTAATCCGCTCCAGCTCATCAGACGTTAAGTATTTGCTCCTCTTGCTTGCACCAGTACCAACCGATCCTGTTAGGTATCGACCAATGACGCTAAAACCATATCTCTTAAAGTTGGCAATATCCTTATCAGTAAGCTGTGCTGAGGTATCCAAGGCAATTGAATCACGATCAGTATTACCGTTACTAGTTAACAGTCCTTTGATAACAGAAAGATCAGACTTGCCAGTAAATGGCGGTAGATTCATAAACTTACGAAAAGCAATTACGGCACTAGCCACATCGGCGTCATACTTGCCATCGCAATCACCATCATAAAAACCATTAACTAGCAAACCGTATTGGATCACCCGAACCACTTCACCGCTAGCACCTTCACTAACCGTTGGCGTTGCTGCTACAGTACCTGGACCATAATTGCCATTAGCACCTGCTACGCCAATTGCCTTTTGCAAGGCAAAGATCAAAGCTGTATTGGTTGCTCTTTGATAGATGCCATCACAGGGTAAAATCCCCAACTCATCGCCATACTTACCATTAAGATACTGCTGCATTTGTCGAACTTTTGACTTGCCTTGACCAGGGATTAAAACAAAAGCACTCATATCAAACAATGCAGCCATTAAATTAACAGTAAGCTGACCATTGGCAGTAATCCCCGCATCGCCTTGCAAGCTCTTAATAGCGGTAGTTAAATCACTGTCAAAGCTATCCGTAAAGTTATTAGGACTGATCCCTTTGCACCAAAATGCACCCTTAACCAACTTGATGATATTGCCATGATAGCCACGCTTTAAGTCGCCAATTTTCGCACTTAAAGCTTTTTTAGTGCTATCGCCAAAGCCTTCTGCAAGAGCAGTAATCCCCAATTCGTGTTGCAAGCCTTCTCTTAAGCTATAAATTGTTGGCCAACCAGTTAAGCCATTTTCTGGTGCCTTTTTAAAACCAGATACCTTGCCATAGGTTTGATTAAGCCAAACCTGTACATCTTTTACTCTTTCGTCCATTTTGATATTCTCCTTTATTTTTTCTACTGATTACTACGGCATCGTTTTAAGTAAGAATCACATCACTATCACCTCCTTTCAAACAAAAAAGCCGGAGCTATTACTTGCGCATTTAAACGCTTAGTAATAACTCCGGCTATTTAGTATCTCTCTTTCGGATCTATTGCTCGGTAGTGTAACTATTTTTACGTGCTTGCATGACTTCATTTAAGAAGTCATCAACTAAGATAGTCCTTCTGATTCTTTGGTATTTAAACTCTAATAGCTCAGTTCCATCATCAGTTTTGATGTAGTTGCAAATTTTCGTTTTTATTCTTCCCTTAGATCTTGGATCCCGGATATCAATCTCCTTCATTTTTGATCCCCTTCCCTTCAACTATATTTTAGTACCAGTTTGTTGTTTATACTAGCTTTATGTACTAAATGTACTACGTATTTTTAGTTCGGTCAAGAGAAAAGTTGCTAAAAGTACTAAAAAGTTGTAGTATGGAATTGAAAGATTTAGTGAATAGGTAAATAAAATGAAGATTGGGACTAAAATTAAGCAGCAAAGAAAAAAGAAGGGCTTGACCCAAAAAGAGTTGGCGTCAATTCTAGGTCTTGGCGGGGTAAGCACGGTAGCATCTTGGGAACAAGGATTAAGCAACCCACCAGCTAAAAGAATTCCAGCAATTGCTGATGCACTAGATATTTCAGTTTCAGAGCTACTAGGTAATGATGATGCAAAACCCAAAAACTTAGTTGATTTAGCAGATGCCAAAGTCATCAGCATCCCTATCCTGGGAACTATCGCCTGCGGTAAGCCAATTTTTTCTGAAGAAAATTACGAAGGGCATTTAAACAAGGTCTATTTTGGCGATCCACCAACTGGAGAACTATTTGCCTTAACATGCCAAGGCGATAGCATGGCGCCATACATCCTTGACGGCGATAAGGTAATCGTCAGAAAGCAAGAAACGGTAGAGAATGGTGAAATTGCAGCTATTTTAATTAACAATGAAGCTACGCTAAAAACTGTCAAATATGTTGGCGATAAAACCCTTTTAATCCCTAAAAATGATGCCTACGACCCTTTAGTGCTGACACCAGATAATCAAAATCAAGTACTAGGTAAAGTTGTCAGCATCATTCGGGATATTTGATGTTGAAAAAATACAGAGACCAGAAATGGTGCTCTGTGTTTTTCACCTCCGTCCTTTTTAGAATATGCTAAAATCAGAATATAAATTATTTTTCTAAGGGGTACTTATGGATACTACCGAGAGCATAACATTTACTAGCAAGCTAACATTCTGGGATAAGTTTAAATGCTTTTATTTGCTGCACCTTTACAGTCTTTTTTCTTTATATAACATAAAAAATGGCAAAGAATATTAGGGCATCTAATTTACATTTTCATTTGTATTATCGTAGCTATCACACTTTTTTCAGACGCTGACCTTAGCTCGAAACTTTTCGTAATTTTCTACTTTCTCTCTTTTTTCTGCATTCCCGCAATAACATCGTTTAAAGTTGCGAGAAACATTCCTAACAACTTACAACTTATTCTTACCCCGGGAAACGCAACTGAGACCTCTAATACCCCAAGTTTAAAGGTTCTTTATTCTGATACCAGAATTGACCGCTTCAAAAATGCAATCTTATTTGACACCACTAATTTCTACATCCTACTGCTAGTGCTCCAGACTAAAGCATTCCCCGTTCAAAGTCAATGTCTTAACTTAATGACATTGCCCCTGACGGGGGCTTTTTTATTTAGGTCAAATTCCTTGTTTAGTTAGTTTTTGGCCACTTAGAATGAATTATTTTAACTATTTTCCTATTCTTACTTTAAAAAGAAAATTGGTACCGGTTGCTTTTGGTTGAAGATGAGCTGAATAAAATGAGCAGTTTTTTAAAAACGTGATACAATATTGGCAATCTGTTTTTTTAGCGGAAGAATTTATTTATGAAAAAGGGTGAAACGATTACATGCATTTAAAGAAACTTCGCAAACTTCTCCTGCTGCCGGTCAGCCTGCTGATTGCCGCGCTTTTCCTTACGGCGCCAAAGGCCCAGGCAGCCAGCAAGAAGACCTATATCATCGGGACCGACCAGACTTTCAAGCCCTTTGAAATTCAAGACAAGAACGGGACCTACAATGGCAAGAACCCCGGGATCGACATCGAAATCCTCCGGGAAATCGCCAAGCATGAAAAGTTCAAGTACGAGCTGAAGATCATGTCCTTCAACGCCGACGTCCAGGCCCTGCAGTCTGGCCAGATCGACGGGATGATCGCCGGCATGAGCGTGACCAGCGAAAGAAAGAAGACCATCGACTTCAGCAACTCCTACTACACTGACGGGGTCTGCCTGGCCGTGGCCAAGGACAGCAAGATCACCAGCCTGAAGGAGCTCAAGGGCAAGACGGTCAACGTCAAGACCGGGACTACTTCTGCCATCTACGCCAAGTCCGTCCAGAAGAAGTACGGCTTCAAGCTGAAGTACTACACCAACTCCAACACTTCCTGGGCTGACGTCAAGGCCGGCAACGCCGATGCCTGCTTCGACGACGGCCCGTCCCTACGCTACGGGATCGCCAACGGCACCGGCCTGCGCATCGTCGGCAAGCAAG
>NZ_BOCG01000135.1 GCF_016587775.1 Lactobacillus nasalidis
ATCTTCACGCTCAGCGGCCAGCCGATCAGCGACCGCCTGGCCAGCGGCAGCCGGGAATTTTCTCTGGAGAGCGGCATGATCGCCGAAGCCGTCGAACAAGCCCGCGGCCGGTCAGCTGAAGCAGAGATTTCTATCGACGATAAGAAGAAGAGCGTGCAGATTACAGCCTTTTTCTAACAGCTTCCGTTTGAAAAAATCCAAACAGAAGCAATTTTTTTGAAAAAAAAGACCAGGACGGTTGCGTCCTGGTCTTTATTTTTTCAGCTTAATCAGTGTACTGGTCAAGAATTTCGTTCAGCTTCTCCTTTGGAGTGTAGCCGGTCAAACGGTCAACCACTTGCCCGTCCTTCTTGATCAGCAAGGTCGGGATGGCCATGATTCCGAAGTTCTTAGCCGTGTTAGGGTTGTCATCAACGTCCATCTTGGTAAAGTGCACGTCTTGTCTTTCTTCAGCCAGGTTTTCGATAACCGGTGACTGCATCCGACAAGGGCCGCACCAGGTTGCCCAAAAGTCAACCAGTACCACGCCGTCCTTGGTTTCTTCATCGAACGTTGCATCTGTAATTGCATCAACCATATAAAATACCTCAAATCTATTTAAACTTAAAAACAATAGTTTCCGTTTGATGTTTTAAGTTTACTAGACTTACTTACTTTTTGCAAGTAACTTGCCTACTTTAAAGTCACGATCGTCGCCCCGGTGCCGCCTTCGTTGGCCGGCGCGTAGCTGTAGGCCTTGACGTGCTTGTTGCGCTTGAGGTACTGCTGCACGCCCTGCCGGATGGCCCCGGTCCCGATGCCGTGAATGATGGTGACCGTGCTTAGGCCAGAGAGCAGGACCGTGTCGAAATACCGGTCCAGGTTGACCATGGCTTCTTCATAGCGCTGCCCGCGCAGATCCAGCGAACTGTGCGCCCGGCTGGACCGGGAGGCGCTGGTAGCCCGTCTTTGCGGCTGCTGCTTCTGGCCGGCCGCCAGCTTGTCGATGTC
>NZ_BOCG01000136.1 GCF_016587775.1 Lactobacillus nasalidis
CCGCCGGCGCTGGCTCGGGCGCGGCTTGCGGCTAGGCTGCAGGGATTCCAGAATGAAATATGGCGCCCCCGGGTTGCAGTATTCCGTCAAATAGTCGACGATCGTTGACTTCTTGCGGTCAATCGAGGTCTTGACATAGTCATTATAAAAGCCCCTAAGGCGCAGGTGCTCGCTGGAGACATCCCCCACCAGATAATCATATTGATCCAGGTAAGGATCGTATTTTTGCTTCAAAACTTCCCTGTCCAAGGCTTCGCGCTGGTTGACCAAAAGCCGGTACTCCCGCTGGTTGATCACGACCTTGTCGCCGGCAATCACCACTTCGGCCAGCGGGTGCAGGGGCTTGTTGTCAGCTTGGGAAGCTGGCTGTTCTTTCTTCAATCAAATCACTCTCTTTTTTTACTGGATATTTGCGGCTTAAGTAACCGGCCACGACTTCTCTCAAAAACTGCGGGAAGAGGAATTCATTCTCGCCCACGATCGCCAGGGTCGGGAAGAAGGGAATCAGGACGTAGTGGTCCAAAACAGCGATCCGGTATTCCTTGGCCGGGTCCAGAAGCTGGCCATTGACGTAAACGTTCCGGGTCAGCGGGTCATACTTGATCCCCTTGTAGTAGACCTGGCCAAAAATTTTCCCTCTGAAGCTCATCCCGACCAGCGGATAATGCTCCAAAAAGTGCCGGTTCTTCTCTACTTCCATGACCAGGCGCCACAAGTCCCGGCCCAAAAGCGTGCTTCTGACAACGTGCATGGGGTGCGGCAGGGCATGCTGCAGGTCGAACTGGTTGATTACGCCGCTCTTAAACGGCGTCAGGAACAGGCCAGTGCTCAGCATCGCCAGGTCAGTGCCGGCAAAATCAGCGATCGCTTCCAGCGACACGTCGACTGCCGCCAGCTTGTCCTCATGAAACTTCTCCGGCAGTCTGGCTACCAGCCGCTCCTGCAACATTTTCTGCCCCCGGGAATACAGGCCGGCAATTTCGGCTTCGTCTCCGTCCTCGCTGGGCAGACCGGCAACCGCCACCGTGGTCGGCTTGATGGATACGATCCGGTGGTCGTCGCCGATTTCCAGGCTGATGTCGCCCACGTAGTTGCCCCACTTCCCGGTTTGGGTGATCCAGGTATGCCCCTGCTTGATCCCTTTTTCCAGCAAGGTATGGCTGTGCCCGCCGACGATCAAGTCGATTTCCGGATAATGCTTGGCCAGCCACTGGTCCATTCTGAGGCCGACGTGGGTCAGGAGAATCAAGCAGTCGTACTTGCCGGCGATTTCCGGCAGAACCTGGTCCATCGTCTCCCCCAGCATCTTGATCTGCCAGTGATTCGGCCCGTAGGTCAAAGGATAAGCTGCCGTCAGCCCTACTAGGGCAATGCGCGTCCCCTTCTTGGTCTTGAGGATCTGGTAGTTCTTGGCCCAGGCCGGCCAGCTGCCGTCCTCTTCGCGCAAGTTCGCCAGCAGAACCGGGAAATCCGCCTGGTCAAAAAGCCGCTCCAAAACGGCGTGGGGATTGGAAATCCCTTCATTGTTGCCGATCGTGATGGCATCGTAGTGAAAGTCATTCATCAGCTGGATGTTGGCCTGGCCTTCGGTAGCATCGGACAAGGGATGGGACCGGTCCATGAAGTCGCCGGCATCAAAAGTCAAAACCTGGTCAGCCTTGGCAGTTTCTTGAACCTGCCTCAGATAGCGCCGGATTTTTGGAAAATGCTCAAAGTGTGAGTGCAAGTCGTTGGTATGCAAAATTCGCAAAGTTTCCATTGTTTTCTCCTAACCAATCTTGTTGGCTTTCAAAACCATTTCATAAGCATCCCGAACCGCGCCTTTCGGCTTGTCCCATTCGACCCATTGCGGGTGTTCCCAGTCTTCCTCGTTCATCAAGGTGTGCAGCTGGTAGTTCTTGTTGATATACTGCTCATAAGTTTCCAGCGCCTTGGTGCGCGGAATATTGATGACCAAAATCCGCACGCTCTTGATCAAACCATTGTTGACCGCCAGTTCCGCGAAGCCGTTTTGGTCGATGTTGGAAATTTCATAATACTGACTGCCATCATTTCTGGTGATTTCTTCAATCAGATCGAATTGCTCATATAAATGATCCATTTGTTCCCCCCATATCTTATAAAAAGATTGTAACACAAACTTAGCCAGCCTTTGTCCGGGCAAAACTAAAAGAGCCCGCCGGTTGGCAGGCTCTTTGGCAAAATTCTTACTTGTTCAAAGTACTTTGCTTCTTGATCAGTTCATATGGCAAAACGATGTGCTTTTCTTCCAGGCCTTCATCGTTCATCAGCTTGGTCAGCATTCTCATGGCCACGGCCCCCAAGTCGTAGAGCGGCTGCTTGATCGTGGTCAAAGCCGGACGAACGACAGAAGCGATTTGGGTCGCGCTGGCCGTCACGATTTCGAAGTCTTCCGGCACCTTGGCCCCACGGTCCAGAGCTGAGTTGAGGAGCCCTACGGAAGAAACGTCCTTGGTGACGATCGCCCCGTTGATCCCCTTCTTGGCCAGTTCTGGGTAAAGGTTGTAGCCGTCTGAGTAGTCCTTGATGCTGTCAAAAATTTCACAGCCTTCCAATTCATTGTCGGCTACAAACTTCTCAAAGGCTGGAATCCGGTGGTCCCGGTTGATCGGCGCTTCCTTGTCGCCCACAACCAAGGCCAGCTTCTTCTTGCCATCGTTTAAGAGCAGGTTCAAAGCTTCCGTGTCGGCCTTCTTGTAGTCGATGTTGACGGACGGGAATTCCAGGTTGTCTGAAACAGTCCCGGCCAATACGACCGGAGTATCGGTCCGCTTGAAGGCTTCGGCAGCTTCTTCAGACAGCTTGTTTGACATGTAGATGACCCCGTCAACCTGCTTGTTGAGCAAGCCTTGGATGACAGCGTCTTCTTTCATCAGCCGGTTTTCAACGCTGGAAATGATAATGTTGTACTTGTAAAGAACAGCGATATCGTCAATCCCCTTTGACAACTCGGCAAAGTACAAGTTGGTCAAGTCAGGCACAATCAAGCCGACCGTTGTGGTCCGCTTTGAAGCCAGACCCTGCGCTACGGCATTTGGTTGGTAGTGCAGGCGCTTGATTACTTCCATGACCCGGTCACGGGTTTCCTTGCGAACATTATTGTTGCCGTTGACTACCCGGGAAACCGTGGCCATTGAGACTTTCGCTTCTCGGGCAACATCGTAAATAGTTACATCTTGCTTATGCATAATAACAGCCCCACCTATCTAAATACTAATTACTGATTTAATGATACCATGATAACGCTTTTGGTGCAATCGCTTACAGCTGTTTTTTCAAAATTTTTCAGCTTTTTTAGTGCTATACTGTGGTTAATTTCAATCAGTAAGGAGAATTTTGCGATGAATTTAGACAAATTACAAAATTGGTTACAGGAAAACGGGATGGATGTGGCTTACATCTCCAGCCCAACTACCATCAACTATTTCACGGGTTTCATCACTGATCCGGAAGAAAGAATCTTCAAGCTTTTTGCTTTCAAAGATGCTGATCCTTTCATCTTCTGCCCGGCCTTGAACTATGAAGAAGCCAAGGCATCTGCTTGGGACGGGGACGTGGTCGGCTACTTGGACAGCGAAGACCCATGGAGCAAGATCGCTGAAGAAATCAAGAAGCGGACCAAGGACTACCAAAACTGGGCTGTCGAAAAGAACGGCTTGACGGTTGCCCACTACCAGGCCCTGCACGCTCAATTCCCGGACGCTGACTTCTCCAAGGACCTGTCTGACTTTATCGCCCACATCCGCCTTTTCAAGACGGAAAGCGAACTGGTCAAGCTGCGCAAGGCCGGGGAAGAAGCGGACTTTGCCTTCCAGATCGGTTTTGAAGCTCTTAGAAACGGGATCACTGAACGGGCCGTGGTCAGCCAGATCGAATATCAATTGAAGCTGCAAAAAGGCGTCATGCAGACCAGCTTTGACACCATCGTTCAAGCCGGCAAGAACGCGGCCAACCCGCACCAAGGTCCAAGCATGAACCAAGTTCAGCCAAACGAACTGGTGCTTTTTGACCTGGGGACCATGCATGAAGGCTACGCTTCTGACTCCAGCCGGACGGTTGCTTACGGGGAACCAACCGACAAGATGCGGGAAATCTACGAAGTCAACCGGACTGCCCAGCAAGCAGCCATCGACGCGGCTAAGCCAGGCATGACGGCCAGCGAACTTGACGGGGTAGCCCGCAAGATCATCACTGACGCCGGCTATGGTGAATACTTCATCCACCGCCTGGGCCACGGGATCGGGATGGAAGTTCATGAATTCCCATCCATCGCTAACGGCAACGACGTCGTTTTGGAAGAAGGCATGTGCTTCTCCATTGAACCAGGGATCTATATCCCAGGCTTTGCCGGTGTCCGGATCGAAGACTGCGGGGTCCTCACCAAGGAAGGCTTCAAGCCATTCACCCACACCAGCAAGGAATTGAAGGTTCTGCCGGTTAAAGAATAAAACTGAAAAAGCAAAAAAATGACGAGTCTTGCGGCTCGTCATTTTTTATATTCGCATTTACTATTCTTGATCTGGACTAGTCGGCGTGGTTGGTTCGGTCGGTTCAGCAGATTCACCTGCATCATCCGGCTTGTCTTCCCCTTCTTCGCCCTTTTCAGCGTTGTCCAGGTCGCTGGCATCTTGTTCGCCAGACTGGTTGGCTGAGTCATCGATCACGATGTCGTCGAAGTCCTTAAGTTCTGAGTCGTCTTCAATGTTCTTTGGGAAAGAAGCCAGTTGGTTTTTCAAGATTTCCGTCCCGTTGTCGTACTTTTCCTTCAAGTCTTCAACGTTTGGATTGCTCTTGATCTTGTCCTTGACTTCTTCAAGCTTGTCATCTGAGATCAGGCTGGCAGCTGCAACCCCAGCAGCAGCCCCAAAAACGGCCCCTAATAAAAAGCTACCAAATTTGCTCATGGTTGTTCTCCTTTTCTTAATCTTGACCCTTCCGCCGAAAATGTCTGGCAAAGGCTGACGTGATTACGGAAGTGATCATTCCCGTCCGGGTAAAGTGGGCATTGGAAACCTTGTTGATCATCTTCTTAGATGATTCGTTGATGTCTGAGACGCTTTGGCCCAGATCAGCAGCGGCCTGAACTACCGGCTGCAAAGTTTCCATCTTACCATTGACGTCTTGCAAAAGCGCATCCGTCTTTTCCAAAAGTCCGCCGGTCTGCTTCATCAAGTCATCCATGTCGTCAGTCAATTTGGCCAAAGATTCATTGGTCAATTGCACTGTCTTCTCAGCTTCTTTCAAAGTCTTAGAAACGTTAAGCAACATGGGAATCGTGAACAAAACCAGTACCAAAAAGGCAATGGCCGCGATCAAACCGGCTAAAGCGCCAAATGAAATTGTCATAGCTTGCTTCCTTTCCTTTCTAAAAAAAGTCTAGCATGAAAACGATTTAGACACAATCGAAAGATTTTCCGAAGTTTTTGCCCGCTTTTCTGTTATCCTTTAAGCATAGCTGAAAGGAGCATTCTTTAATGAAAAATCTTGACTTCAAAATTGTCGGCATCTCGATCGATGTCGACAAACTTTTTGCCAGCAGCGTCTCCATTATCTGGCAGCTGCTGATCTCCACCTTGGTATTCTACCTGGTCAACCACTTCGGTCACAAATTCATCGGCAGATACCTTGACAAACACAGCGACAAGCTGACGCTCTCCAAAAGGAGCCAGACGATCTCAGCCCTGGTGAACAGCCTCTTCCGCTACACCGTGATCTTCTTTTACGCCTACTCAGTCTTGACCATCCTGGGCATCCCTGTCGGCACCTTGATTGCCAGTGCCGGGATCTTCTCCCTGGCCATCGGCCTTGGCGCCCAGGGCTTCATGAGCGACCTGGTCAACGGCTTCTTCATTTTGAGCGAAGGCCAGTTTGACGTGGGCGACAATATTGAGATCGGCACCGAAACCGGGACCGTTACCCAGCTGGGGCTTAGAACCACACAAATTGTCACCACTGACGGCACCTTGATCTACATCCCCAACCGGCAGATTTCCATCGTCAGAAACCTGACCCATGGCGGCATCGGCCTTAATCTGGATTTGAACCTTGACGCTGACACCGACTTAAAGCAGCTCTCCAGCCTGCTTGACCAGGCTGACGAAAAGCTGCTTGACTGGCATGAAAAGCTGGTCAGCGGGCCAAGCCAGATCGGGGTCATCAGCCAGCAGGGACAGACGATCACCTACCGGGTCCACTTCCAGGTCAAGCCTGGCTTTGAAGGCAAAGTCCGCCAGGCTTACTGGCAGGGCTACCTGCAGCTTTTGAAAGAAAAGCAGGTCAAATTCGGCCAGGAGCCGGTCATCATCAACAGTAAAAAAGCTTGATTTAAAAATGCTGAGCCGCGGCTCAGCATTTTTAGTTTACTGTTAGTTAAATTGGGCAAGCCATGCTGGCAGTTCTTCGATCAAAGCCTTGACTGCCTTGCCCCGGTGAGAAACTTCGTTCTTTTCTTCCGTGGTCATTTCCGCGAAAGTCTTGCCCTTGCTTGGCACGTAGAAGAGCGGGTCGTAGCCAAAACCGTCTTCGCCGCGCGGAATGGCCAGGACTTCACCTTCACAGGTCCCGGTAACTACCAGGTCCTTGTCTTCGTGGCCAGGCATGGTCAAAACCAAGACGCTGACGAATTTAGCCTGCCGGTCCTTTTGCGGCACGCCGCCCAAAGCTGCCAAAAGCTTGCCGTTGTTTCTGGCGTCGTTGTGGGCTTCACCGCCGTAACGGGCTGAGTGAACGCCAGGAGCGCCGTTCAATTTGGCAACCCGCAAACCAGAGTCGTCTGCCAAAGTCGGCAGCTTGCTGTATTCTGCCAAAGCGTGTGCCTTCAATTTGGCATTGGCTTCAAAGGTCGTACCCTTTTCATTGACGTACGGCGGGTTTTCCAAATCCGCGTTTGACTTAAGCTCAATATCCAGACCAGCCTTTTTAAAAGCTTCCTGCAATTCCTTAACTTTGTTTTGATTATCCGTAGCAAACAATAGTACTTGAGTCATATGGTACTCCTATCATTTCAAAATATATAAAATCTCTCTACTGAAATTTTACCACTTATTCAAGCCTTTTCGAACTTTCAAAATAAGTTATTGAGTTTATTTTCAGCGCTTTTTCAGTCAAAGACAAGTTTTTTCTTTTTTTAGACCATTTCCTAGCCTTTTTCTAAAACTTGTCAAAAAATTTCACCATACTGTAACATTTACGGTAGAATTAAGACAGCGAATAAGGATGAGGATTATGTCAGAACACAACGAACACGTATATTTTGTAAATCAACTATACCGCGACTTCTTGTTGCCAACGATTTTAGGCGGGGACACCCCGGCCATACTTTACTGGGCCGGCAAGCGGATCACCCGCAAGTATGCCTTGAGCGAAATGGAAGACTTAATCGAGTTTTTCAAGATGGCTGAATTCGGAGACCTGACGGTTGTAAAAGAGCGCCGCGCCTCGATCATCTTCACGCTCAGCGGCCAGCCGATCAGCGACCGCCTGGCCAGCGGCAGCCGGGAATTTTCTCTGGAGAGCGGCATGATCGCCGAAGCCGTCGAACAAGCCCGCGGCCGGTCAGCTGAAGC
>NZ_BOCG01000137.1 GCF_016587775.1 Lactobacillus nasalidis
AAGCCGGCTTCTGCAACTTGTCTTTCAATAAATTCGTTTCTGACGGCTTCGTCTGCCAAAGCTTCGGCAGCCAGGTCTTCGGTGTAGATGACTTCGGCGCCGTTGTCGCGCAGAGTTTGTGCGAAGAAGTCGTGTTCTTCTTGAGCGATCGGCAGGTATGGAATGTCGTCAAAAAGCAACCGTTCCATTGAGTCAGGCGTAATGTTTTCAATTTCGCGCCCTGGCCTGTGCAACATAACCGTCTTCAACTTACCAATTTCTGAAGTAACATGAATAGGACTTGTCATGATCTTTACACTCCTATAATTGTACTATTTCCTAATTTCCTAATGATTGTGTGGTTATAAATCGTCGAGCTAACCTACTAAACGGACTAACTCAACTTAAAACTAGTTGTTCGTAATTTTTAAAGAGAGATTTTTTACACTAAAATTTAAACCGTTCGGTGAGACCTGCTTACGCGTGGATGACAGTCCCCAACTGTCCAGCGAGTGCAGCGTCCAGACCTGACAGAGAGGTAATGATGGCTTCTCTTTCAGGGTGGCCTTCAACGAATGACATGCAGGCTTGAACCTTTGGAAGCATGCTGCCGGCAGCAAATTGATCTTCATCAATGTACTTTTGGGCTTCGGCAACAGAAATGTTTTCCAGGTTCTTTTGGTCTGGCTTGTTGAAGTTGATTGCCACGTAGTCAACAGCGGTCAAGATGATCAGCTTGTCCGCGCCAACGTTGTCTGCCAACAAAGCGCTGGAGCGGTCCTTGTCGATGACGGCTGGAACGCCCTTGAGGCCTTCTTCGGTCTCAACTACTGGCACCCCGCCGCCACCGCCGGCGATCACGAGCTCATCTGCTTCAATCAAGGTCTTGATGCTGTTCAATTCAACGATTCTCTTTGGAGTCGGTGAAGGAACAACCTGCCGCCAGCCGCGGCCAGCGTCTTCCTTGAAGATGTAACCCTTGTCTTCAGCGATCGAGTCAGCTTCTTCCTTGGTGTAGAAGGCACCGATCGGCTTGGTCGGGTTTTGGAAGGCCGGGTCGGCCGGGTCTACAACGATCTGCGTCACGATCGTGGCCACATCCTTGGTCATGCCGCGCTTTTGCAGTTCGTTTTGCAGGCTCTGTTGGAGGTGGTAGCCAATGTAGCCCTGGCTCATTGCCCCGCATTCAGGGAACGGGAAGGCTGCGCTTTGGCCGTGTTCAGCCGCATAGCTCATGCCCAGGTTGATCTGGCCAACCTGCGGGCCGTTGCCGTGGCTGATGACTACTTCGTTGCCGGCGCTGATCAAACCGATCAGAGAGGAAGCTGTGTTCTTAACCAATTCCAATTGTTCGGCTGGTGACTTGCCGAGGGCGTTACCGCCCAATGCTACAACAACTTTTGACATAAGAGCACCTCTTCTTGATTAGTCGCCCAAGGTAGCAACCATGACAGCCTTGATGGTGTGCATTCTGTTTTCAGCTTCACGGAAGACAACTGAGTGCTTGCTTTCGAAGACTTCGTCAGTTACTTCAAGTTCCTTCAGACCGAACTTTTCGTAAACTTCACGGCCAACTTCAGTTTCCAGGTTGTGGAAGGCTGGCAGGCAGTGTTCGAAGATAACGTTAGGGTTTTCAGTAGCCTTAAGAACGTCCATGGTGATTTGGTATGGTGAAAGCAATTCGATCCGCTTCTTCCACTTGTCGTCGGATTCACCCATTGATACCCAAACGTCGCCGTAGATTACGTCCATGCCCTTAACGCCTTCCTTGATGTCGTTTGAAACAACGATCTTGGCGCCAGTTTCCTTAGCGATTGCGTTAGCCTTTGCCAAAGTTTCTTCGCTTGGGTTCAGTTCTGGAGGAGTTACAACGTGGTATTCCATACCCATAACGGCAGCACCCAGCATCAAAGCGTTTGATACGTTGTCGTGGCCGTCACCAACAAAGGCAAACTTGATGTCCTTGTATTCCTTCTTCAAAACTTCCTTTGCAGTCAAGAAGTCGGCCAAAACTTGAGTTGGGTGGTCAGCGTCAGTCAAACCGTTCCAAACTGGAACACCAGAGTACTTAGCCAAAGTTTCAGCTGCTTCTTGTGAGAAGCCACGGAATTCGATACCGTCGAACATGCCGCCCAATACGCGAGCAGTGTCCTTAACTGATTCCTTGTGGCCGAAGTGTGAGCCGCTTGGCCCAAGGTAAGTTACGTGAGCGCCTTGGTCGTGGGCACCAACTTCGAATGAGCAACGGGTTCTGGTTGAGTCCTTTTCGAAGATCAAAGCAATGTTCTTGCCCTTCAAACGAGGTTGTTCAACACCAGCGTACTTGTCCTTCTTCAGTTGTTCTGCCAAGTCAAGCAGGTATTCCATTTCACGAGTGTTAAAGTCTGCGAGAGTCAAGTAACTACGGTTGCGTAAATTAAAAGCCATGATAGCTTCCTCCTGTTTTCTAATATGTTTTGTGTTTTTCACTTGTTTACGATTATCATTATAGAAAGCGTTTTCAGACCACAACGGCAAAAAACAGAAAAATTTAATACAAAAAATCAAAAATCAATTAATTAGTTTTTCTGAAGTGAATAATTGAATTCTTTTAGTGAATAGAAGCCGGCTTATACGGACCTACGGATACTTTTCAGCCATTTATACACTTTTTTATATTAACTTTGTTTTGTGGTAAAATAAGCGTGTTGACTCAAAGAACTTCAAACTACTTCAAAAACAAGGAAAAATCGCGAAAATGCACTTTTATATAGCAAACAAAAGCACCAGAAACTTACAACTAATTAGTGACGCCTTGGAGCGCAACTTCGAAAACATCGTCGTCGGCCGGTCGACCGATGCCCAACGGACCTTCGATGATCTGCGCCAGCTTAGGGTCGACGTATTGGTGGTCGACTATGACCTGGCTCCTTTCGACGGCCTGGCCCTTTTAAGGCGGCTCAAGCAGGCCAACATCCTGCCCCGGGTGATCATGACGGCCAACACGCCCTCTGAATCATTGATCACGGCCGCCTACCAGAACGGCTGCGACTTCTTCATCCACCACCAGCTCAATTCCGTCGAGATCTCGCACATCTCCAAGATCATCAGCACTCAGCTGCAGCTGCTCAGCAACCTCCGGGTCATCAGCGAATTGTCCGGCAACCTCAACAGTCCTTACGGCCGCCAGCAGACGACCCACCGCCTGCAGATCGACCACGTGACGGACACCCTGCGCTTTTTGGGCATTGCTTCAGAAAAAGGCTACGAGGACATCATGAAGATCATCCGCCTGATGGTCGACAAGGACCAAAGCTTCGACCAGGTCGAACTGGAGGAAAACCTCAACATCAGCAGCCGGGAGAAAAAGGTCATCTACCAGCGGATCCGGCGGACGCTGCACATCGGCATCGTCAACCTGGCCACCATGTGCATCGACTACCCGGACAACGAAATGCTGCTGGACTATGCCAACAACCTGTTTGAATACCAGAACATCCACGTGGAAATGCAGCACCAGAACGGCAAGGAAATGGAGCGGGGGCAGATCTCCCTGCAGCACTTTTTTGACGGGCTCCTGCAGGAGAGCTACCGGGCCAAGCGGGGCAGCAGCAATGAACTTTGGTAACTAGGGAAAATGCTTCAAAAGTAGTATACTAACAGTGTAAAAACAATTTTTATAGAAAGAAAGAGCAATCATGTTAGAAAAAGTTACTGTTGACAACAGCTTCTGGGACCTCTTCCCTGAAGCTCAAGTAAACATCATGCTGGTCAGCGGCATTGACAACCACGACAGCGACGATAACCTGGCCCGCCGGCGCAAGCTGCTCAGAGAAGGCAGCGACAAGGCGGAAGACTTTTTGGGCGCATCACCATTCAGCAAGAACCAAGTCGTTGATGAATGGCGCAAGGCCTACCAGCAATTTAAAAAGAAGAAAGGCGCCCGGGCATCCATCGAAGCCCTGCTCAAGCGGATCGACAAGGGCGAAGAACTGCGGCCGATCTCGCCGCTGGTAGACGTCTACAACTCTGTTTCCCTGGCTCACGGCGTGCCGATCGGCATTGAAGACCAGGAGAAACTGGCCGGCACCATGCACCTGGGCCTGGTTCACGAAGGCCTGGCCTTCCGTCCGGTCGGTGCCGACAAGGAAGAACCAACCCTTGAAGGCGAAGTTGCCTGGTACGACGACGAAGGCGCCGTCTGCCGCTGCCTCAACTGGCGTGACGCGCAAAGAACCATGCTGGACGAAGACTCCACCAAGGGCGTCATCGTCATCGAATCCGTCACGGCCGAGCAGGCTCAGCGGGCCAGCGAAGCCATGAACGACCTGGCCGGCCTTTTGGAAGAATTCTTCGGCATCAAGCCGGACAAGTCAGCAGTCTTGACCAAGGATGAACCAAGCGTGGACGTTGACTAATCTCAGTTAAACAGCAAAAAAGCCTTGCCGGCATAATCCGGTAAGGCTTTTTTCTTTGCTATTTTGCTGCTTCCCTGCTCCAGACCTTTTCGCCGCCGATCCAGGTCGATGCCGCCTTGACCTGGGCCAAATCCGCCGCTTTCTGGGCAAAAATGTCCCGGTCCAAAATGACGAAGTCCGCGTCCTTGCCTGGCGTCAAGGTACCGTTGTTCACGAAGCCGCCCATTTTGGCCGCGTCTCTGGTATAAGCCAGGACTGCCTGAGGCACGGAAATTCCCTCGTCTTCATTGATGAAGCCGCCTGAAGCCGTCCGCCGGGTGACGGCTGCGTAAATGCCGTAAAAAGGACTGTCCGGTTCAGCCCACGGGGTGCAGGGGGCGTCCGAACTCAGGCTGAAGAGGACGCCGCCTTCCTCCAGGCTCTTGATCCGGTAAGCCAGCCGCAGCTGGTCGGCTGCCAAAAACTGCTGGTAGGATTCTTCTTCGGCAAAGAAGAAGATCGGCTGCGTCGACACGGCCAGGCCGATTTTGGCTGCCTTCAGCTCCTTGATCATCTGATCTGAGAGAAGCGAAGCGTGCTCGATTCTGACCGACGGCTGGCCGGCCAGCCAGGGATCCAGGTCCCGGCAGACATCGATCACCCGCTGAATGGCTGCGTCCCCCATAGCGTGGACTGCTACCTGCAGGCCGTTT
>NZ_BOCG01000138.1 GCF_016587775.1 Lactobacillus nasalidis
TGCCGGACATCCAGAAGCGGATCGCTTCTGAGGCAGCTGACCGGGTCACGACCGTCAAGGCCGGCGTCTTCAGAATGAAGGAAGCCGAGCCGGCAACCAGCGCCGTTGACAAGGCCTACCTGGCCATGCGCTACATGGGCGATGACCGGCAGAGGGCCTACCAGTTCTACAACGGCCAGGTCAAGAAGCTCTTTGAGATGCGGGACTACTTGATGGGGCACTTTGAAGAAGCCCTCAGCAAAAGCTGGCTCAAGGTCTACTACCAGCCGATCTACAACCTCTACTCCAAGAAGATCTGCAGCTTCGAGGCCGTCTCCCGCTGGCAGGAGCCTGGCCACTCCATGCTCAAGGCCAGCAGCTTCATCCCGGTCCTGGAGAAAAGCGGCCTGGTCTACCAGCTGGACCTCTATGTCCTTGACCATGTCTGCCGGCTGCTGGCCAAGCGGCGGGCGGATGACCTGCCGATCGTGCCGGTCTCCATCAACCTTTCGCCCAACGACTTCAACCTCGACGACTTCATCGACCAGATCATCGCCATCACCCAGAAGTACCAGATTCCGCACAAGATGATCCAGTTCGACCTCATGGCCGTGCCGACCGTTTCCGACCAGCAGCGGCTCAAGGCCGGGGCCGCCAGCCTGCAGAAAAACGGCTTCCGGATCTGCCTGGACCGCTATGGCGGCGAAAACAGCGACCTGTCGACCGAGAC
>NZ_BOCG01000139.1 GCF_016587775.1 Lactobacillus nasalidis
TTGATTGGATCAAACTTTGTTTGACCCGCACACTGCGAAACTTTGTTCAGTTTTCAAAGTACCAACTGCGCCTTTGTGACGCAACGTTTTATATCTTACTCGCTTGTCTCTTTCTTGTCAACAAGTTTTCGATATTTTCTTTTTCGTGTCTCCGGCGAATTCCTTCTTCGCCGCGACAACAAATATTAGTATACTCGTTATTTCTGAAAGGTCAAATCGACCTTTTCATCCGGTTTATGCTGGGTACAGCCGGCAGAGTTGTAACATCTGCATCCCTCCTCCATCTTGCTTTCATTCCGCTTTCTCCCAGTCATCTTTTATGGCCCAGTTTTTTGTTCGTTTTTTGCCCATTTTGCCCGCAATTTTTTTAAAAATTTTCCCGCAAAAAAACGGACCCGCTCTGGGTCCGTCAAACAAACTATTCTAATTCAGATACGATCTGCTCCAGGCATTCCTTGGCTTCTTGGGGAAGCGGCGTCTTCGGATGCGCTTAATTGTAGCCGTTCAGCCAGTTGAGCCGGTCCTGCATCCTTGCCCGCAGGCGCTGCTTATATTCAGCTGAAGCCAGTTCCACCGAATAATCCGCCAGCGGCATGTAGCTGACCCCGGCAAAGCTGCCAAAGTCCCGCCACTCGTCACAGCCGTCTACCAAACGTTCAATGATTTCCAGGGTCAGCTCCTTGGGTATGTTTTTGCCGCAAAAGGCATCCGTATTCAAGACATAGCATTCCGCGCCCCGCTTGGTGAAAAGCTCCTTGAAATCGTCATAGTCGCCGCCAACTGGATAGGCTCTGAAAGGATCGGCAAAAGGCTCAATGACCAGGGTGTTCATGTCAAAGCCTTCCGGCAGGTTTTCAGCCGAAGTGCGCTTGGTTGCCAAAGTCAGGCCCAAGGTGGTGGCCAGGACCGGATCCGCCACCTTCAAAACCGGCGGCAGGGAATTGTCTTTCATGATCCAAAAGAGGGCGGTAATCGGGTTTTCTTCAACATCGACCCGGTTGGCCGAAGTGTAGCGGCTCTTGATCACCCGGCCGTTGTCGTTGCGCAGGTCCTCAGTAACCAGCACCTTGCGGCCGGCTTCATCCAAAGTGACTGCACAGTTCATTACGGTCGTGTAGTACTTGGTTTCGTGGTGGCCGGCCGGGTAGTCGTGGGTCTTGTCAAAATAGGCCGGCTCCAAGGCAACCGAGCTGCCGTCTTCTCTGGAAATGATAAAGGCGTCGTCATGCAAAACGGTGATATCGTATTTGCCGCCGTGATCCGCATGCGTCAAGGTTGATTTGCCCGACCCCGACAAGCCGTAAAAAGCAAAAACCTTGTCTTCCCGGTCAGCAAAGTGGAAGGCCTGCTCGCCCCCGTGGCAGGCCGCGTAGCCGTGCCGGTGCGCCAGGGCCCAGGCCAGAGTCAAAGTCCCCTTTTTCAGCTCGCCAAAATAGCGCAGGCCAAAAACCGCGGCGCAGTTGTGCGGCGCATCAAAAACTGCCAGCCCGTCCGGGTAGTCCGGATCCGTTACGTTCGGGTCAAAATAGAAATAAAGGTCGCCTTCATCATAGGCTCTGGACTTTTGATACATTTCAGCCGCTTTTTCATCAAAAAAACGGAAATTGAGCACATAGCTGAGCAGGTTGAAAGCCTGGTCTTCCGGCAGCATCAAGTGCGCCTTCAGGGTAAAAGACGGGTCCAGCCCCACCAGCACCGTAGCCTTCAGGTACTGCTGGTCATGGCCGGCGTAGATGTCCTCATACAAGCTGCTCGTCAAAGAAGCCGCGTCTTCATCGGGATCGTCGACAAAATGCCGCGCGGAGGCAGTTCTCCCCAAAACCCGGCCATGGTTGTAGACCAGCTGCTTGGCTCCGACCGGCAGGCCCAGGTCGCTGGTATGCAGGATCGGCAGGTCGGTTTCAATCACTCCCGGCTGCCGTTTGGCCAGCTCATAAGCCTCCGCCACACTCTTGACCTCATGCACGTTGTTGCCGTAAAAGGCAGATTCAATTATTGCCCGGACCCGGCTGAACTTGGCGTTCTTCTTGACCAGTTCGCCTTGCTTATAGCGTTCGCGTGTGCTCATCAATCTCTTCCTTTCATTATCACATCATTTATCATAAAGCGGTTTCAACCGTTTTCTCTTATCATAGCACATCCATGTGAACGCGTGAGCTTTCAATTGCTAATTTTTGGTAAAAAAATAAAACGCTCAGTTGAGCGTTTTATCAAAAGTTTCTTTGTCGGTTTAGTCAAATTGACGAACGAACTTGCTTGCCTGAATACCTGCTTGCCGGCCGAAGACAACAGTTTCAGCAACTGAGTTGCCGCCGATTCTGTTGTTGCCGTGCAGACCCCCGGAAACTTCACCGGCAGCGTACAGACCCTTGATGACCTCGTCATTGTTGTCCAGGACTTCAGTCTGCGGGTTGATGTGCAAACCGCCCATCGTGTAGTGGATGGCTGGGTGAATGTGGATGGCGAAGTATGGAGCGACAGAAATGTCACGGTCCATCCCCGTAGTCCGGCCGAAGGCAGCATCGTTTTGCCCCTTGACCGCTTCATTCCAGCTGGCAACCGTTGCCGTAAGGCCAGCGGCGTCAACGCCGATCTTGTCAGCCAGTTCTTCCAAAGTTGCGCCATGTTCTACCAGGCCGATGTGGTCGTAGAATTCAACCGCCTTGACGTGGTCGCGAACGCCTTGGTCAAAGATCAGGTAGGCACCGTCTTCATTCAAGTCAGTAATTGCCCCGGAAACAACCTTCCGCGTGTCCAGTTCGTTGATGAAACGCTGGCCGGCCTTGTTGACCAGGATGGCGCCTTCACCGCGGACTGCTTCGCCGATCAAGAAGGTCTTGTCGCCATCAGTCTGGGCAGTCGGGTGAACTTGAATGAAGTCCATCTGAATCAGCTTGGCGTTGACTTCTTCACCCAAAATCAAGCCGTCACCAGTTGCCCCGGCCTGGTTGGTCGTCTTGTAGCCTTCCAGGTCCGGACGGTACTTCTTGATGATTTCCTTGGAAGCGCCGAAGCCGCCAGTAGCCAGGATAACCGCCTTGGCCTTGACTTGCCGGCGGCCGTCTGGGCCG
>NZ_BOCG01000140.1 GCF_016587775.1 Lactobacillus nasalidis
AGCCGCCGCAATTCCAGCTGCCGGTAGGCGTCGAATTCCTCACCGTCGGCCGCGACCTTGTCTCTTTGCGCTGCCAATTTCAGCAGGTCCTGGTTGACCGGAGCCTTCTTGCCGCTTGGCTTGAACAGGTCCCGGGCTTCTTTGTCGAAGTCCGCCCTGATGGCCAGCAGCTGGCTGCTCTGGGCAGCCCCGAGATAGTAGATGTTCTCCAGAATCTCGGTTTCCGACAGGGAACTTACCTGTCTGAGCAGGTCTTCGTTAAAAATAAAGCTCTCGGCATAAAAGCCCCCGTCAATGTTTTGAATCTGGTCATAAAAGACGCTGGCCGGAACTTCCCGGCCATCCAGGCTGACTTTGAGGCTGCCAGTCTTGCTCTTGTCGCCCTTGCTCCAGCTTCTTTCCAGTTCATACTCGCCCTCAGGCGCCTCAAAGACCAGCTTGCCCCCCATGGGGTAGCTCTTGGTCAAGGGCTCATAGTCTTCAAAGAAGGCCGAGGCCGTGTTTTTCAAATTGAAGCCGAAGAGCACCTGCTTGATGAAGGCCACGGTCGTGCTCTTGCCAGCCTCGTTGCCGCCGAAGAAGGCGGCCAGGTTGCCGGCCGGCAGGTCAAAAGTCTTCTGGCTGAAATGCCCAAAGTTATAAATTTGAATCTGCTTGAGTCTCATTCTTCCCCCTCGCTCATTCCCTGCAGGCGGCTGGCCAGCTTCACGGCCACCAGGTCACGGACCTGGTCGCGGAAGCTTTCGTCTTCCAGCAGCTGGCGGGCATAAGGGTCCTTCTTGATCCAAGAGGCAGCCAGGCGCTGCAGATTCTCATCGCTTAAGACCTCTTTTTCGGCCTCTTCCAAAGCGGCGCGGTCGCTGTTGTTCAAGCTGACCAGGCCGCGGACTGCCAGGCGGACGTCCACCAGCTGCGAAGGCGCCAGGGCCGCGGCGAGCGCGGACCAGGCGGTCTGGTCCTGCCACAGGTCCAGCTCTTCGCTAGTGAGGTATTCTGAACCCAGAATCTTCAAGCTGAAGTAGGTCTTGCCTGCCCCGGCAGCCCGCAAGCTCTCCACAGCCCGCTCCTGCAGGTCGCTCTTGCTCAAAGGCTGCTCCAGGCTCAATGTCTGCTGCTTCCAGGTGATCGGCGCCGTCGGCACGAAGCGCAGGCTCGTCTTGCCCGTTCTCTCGTCCACCTCGCCCAAACAGCAGCCTTTTTCGCCCAGCTCACCGACATCCCGGCCTTGAATGTTGCCCGGGTAAACGATCAGCGGCTGCTCGCTCAGCAATTGGCGGGCGTGAATGTGGCCCAAGGCAAAGTAGTCATAGCCCAGCTCCTTGAGCTCACTCAGCTCAAAAGGCGCGTAAACATTGCCGCTGGCTGCTTTTTGCGCCGCGTGCATCAAGCCGATCGTGTAGCCGTCTTTTTCCGGGAAATCTGGCAGGAGGTCCCTTTCAATATGGTTGTGGCTGTAGGAAAAGCCCGTCACGTTGTAGGCAAAGCCGGTCTTGGTCTTGAAAAAGACCCGCTCAACCTGCTCCTGGTCTCCCAGCAGGCAGAAGTAGGGACTTTTTTCAACCAGCAGATCCTGGCTGGTCATATAGTCGTGGTTGCCAAAAATCATGACCACTTGAATTGCCGCGTCAGTCAGCCGCTTGACCTGGCCGGCCAAAAAGAGCTGGCTGGCCGGAGAAGGCTTGTTGGAGTCAAAGCTGTCCCCGGCAATCAAGACCAGGTCCACCTGTTCTTTCAAAGCCAGGTCCACGATCCTGGTCAGGGATTCGGCCGCCGCTTGCTGGATGGCGGCATATTCCCTATTTGGCAAAAAAGATAGTCCACGAAATGGGCTATCTAAGTGCGCGTCAGCTAAATGAATGAATTTCATGATCTTAGGCTTTTCTCAAATCCTCGTATGCTTCAGACAAAGGCTGGCCGATATTCTTTTGTACGTCGTTGAGCAAAGTGTAAACTGCCTGCTCAGCCAGCAGCATGTTCTGCAGGGTCTTGTTCTGGCCGACCCGGCTGTTCAGGCTGGCAAAATGGTCCTGCTGCTCTTGAGTCAGCTCCTTGCCGGTTGACTGAGCTTCCATGATTTCCATCTGGGCAGCATCGAGCTCCTTGAACAGGGCCAGGCTGTCTGGATCTGCCTTAACGGCTTCCATGGCTTCCTTTAATGCCGTGAACTGCTGGGTTTCCCGCAAGTCGTTGGCTAATTGGTTGGCAGTGTCGTAAATGTTGACCATCTTTTTTCTCCTCTTTTATTCCACAAAAAATTTTTCTTGCTTATTTTCCAGTAATTTTATTGTACCATGACTTAATCGTCGATTCGGCATTCTTTACGCCATCGCTGATGGATTCTTTCAGCTTTTCACTCCAGTTGTTGCTGCTGGAGGAGCTGGAGCTGGAAGTGCCATTGCTCTGGGCCAGTGAGTCGGCCGACTGGACCGTAAAGCTGGTCTGCTTGGTGTAAGGCAGTATCCGCGTCATCTCGTCTTTATACAAGGAGGTGATCCCGGTTTCGGATATCCCCTGCATGTAGTGGGTCTTGTCAGTCGTGTCAAAGCCGACCCAGGTGGCCACGACAACGTCCGGCGTGTAGCCGACGATCCATTGGTCCTTGGTCCCGTAGGCAAATGAAACTTCCGTTGACCCGGTCTTGCCGGCAACTGAGTAGCCGGACGGCTTGGCGTTGACGGCCGTGCCTGAAGTGAAGACGCTGAGCAGCATCTGGGTCATTTCCTTGGCGGTCGATGACGAAATTATCCGGCTGTTGCCGGTGTTGGTGTTTTCAGCAATCACGTTGCCGCTGGCATCAGTGATCTTGGTAATCAAATATGAGCTGTCCGGCAGCTTGCCGCTGTTGGCAAAGGCCGAGTAGGCCCGGGCCATCTGCAGCGGGCTGACCCCGGTGGAAACCCCGCCCAGAGCCAGGGCCAGGTTCTGGTCGCTCTTGGAAACGGTGATCCCGAACTTCTTCAGGTAGCTGACGCCGGTAGAAACGCCGATCTTGTTCAAAAGCCAGACGGCCGGCACGTTTTTGCTTTCAGCCAGGGCCTGGTACATCGGAATCGTGGTCGAGTACTCGTTGTCGACGTTGACCGGCTCGTAGTTGTTTTTGCCGAAGCTCTGTTTCTTGTTGGACAGGTTCGAGTCATAGTGGTAGCCGTTTTCCAGCGCTGCGGCGTAGACGACCAGCGGCTTGATCGCGCTGCCGGGCTGGCGCTGCATCTGCGTGGCCCGGTTGTAACCCCGGAAGACGTGCTTGCCGCGCCCGCCGACCAGGGCCTTGACCGCCCCGGTCTTCGGATCCATGGCCACGCTGGCCCCTTGGGCCCGGGCCGTGCCGGCCGGGTTGGTCGGGAAGTTGTACTTGTTCTTGAAGCTGGCCTGCATGGACTTCTGGTAGTTCTGGTCCAGAGTCGTGTAGATCTTCAGTCCCTTGCTCATGATCTCGCTTTCGCTTAAGCCATACTTGCTGATGGCTTCGGAGATGACGGCGTCAAAGTAGTAGGGATACTTGTAGCCGCTGGTGGCCTTGTAGGTGTCGACCAGGTTCATCCCCTGCTTTTTGGCCTTGTTGGCCGTCTTCTGGCTGATGGCCTTGTTTTCAACCATCAGCTGCAGAACCAGATTTCTTCTGGACAGGGAGTGGGACATGGAGTCGATCGGGTTGTAGTAGGACGGATTCCGCAGAATTGCCGCCAGAGTCGCCCCTTCCGCCACCGTCAGCTGACTGGCGTTTTTGCCGAAGTATTTGCGGCTGGCATCTTGG
>NZ_BOCG01000141.1 GCF_016587775.1 Lactobacillus nasalidis
TAGCAGCTGCCTTTGCCAGCCGGCCGGCAGCCGTCAAGGCGGCCACGGTCAGCAAGATGCCGGGAACCAAGACTATGGGAATCTATTCCCGGATCAGCAGCCGGGGGGCCAGCAAGCGGCTGACGACGACCAAGTACTTCGTGCACAGCAAGATTCAGTCGACCGCCAGCAGGCAGACCAAGCAGGGGATTTATGACTACATTTATGCCAACGGCCGCCCTCTGGGCTGGGTCAACGAAAAATGGTTCATCCGCAACCGGATCTCAGCAGCCAAGCAGGTCTGCCTGGTCAGCGACGACAACCGCTTCAGTTATAAGGACGCCATCAATTACGTGACTGACAGCCGCGGCAACTTAATCGACCCGTCCAGCAGCGCCGTCAAGGCCAGTTTGAACGGGCAGAAGCTGACTTTCACTTACGGCAAGGCGAAAAAGACGGTGCAGCTGGTGAAAACCGCCAATCCGAACCGGAATCTCCATCTGGCAATCAGTGCCAAGAAGGGCCCGGCCGAAGTGGCCAGCAGCAAGAACCACGCCGGCAGCTCCCCGAACTGGAACGCCGCGCACCGCTGGGGCGTTGAAAGCAGCAGCAACAGCTGGACCAGCGGCGGCCTGACCCTGACCACCCGCCTGTGGGAGCCGCGGAGCTTGAGTCTGGCCGGCAATGGCTGGCAGCAGGTCGGCCCGGTCATGGAGGGCTTGACGGTCAACAGCGGCTGGGCCTACAGCAGCTGGTACCGGTCAGCTGCCGCTAGCGATCAGCTCAAGGGCAACCTGGTGGCCTTCAACTTGAACAGGCTGAACAAGTACCAGGCCCAGTACCTGGCCAACAGCAGCTATCTGTACAACAAGCTGAGCCTTAAGACTTTCGCGGCCTACTCGCAAAACGTCAAGGTCAGTCCTTACATCAGACTGGGCCACGGCCAGTCTCTGGGCAGCAGCAAGAACTACATCTATGTTCTTGCCAACCAAAACCGGCTGCCCGGCGGCAAGAGCAACGGCTTTTATTCTGAAGAAATCCTGCAGCTCAACAAGAGCGACTTGACCATCAACAAGCTCTGGACCATCAGGGTGGACGTCGGCACTTCCGGCCGCTATTTCCACAACGCGGCTTTTGCCGGGGATGACACCATGTACGGCCTCTTCCACAACGCGGGCTTTGGCCGCTATGAATACTGGTGCCTGAAACTGGTCGGCAACCGCTGGCAGGTCAGCCAGGTCAAGGCCACGGCCAGCAATTTCGTCAAGCAGCAGGCCGGCAGCTCGCCGGTGCAGGGCTTCAGCGTCGGCAGCGGCCACATGTACCTGGCCTTCAACAACCTGATCTTCAAGCTGAAGAGCGACGGGACTTATGAAAAGACCTGGAAGCACGTTTCCAACCGCGAGACCGAGGGTTTGTCGGCTGACGGCAGCCAGCTTTACGTGCAGCTGGCCCAGCGGGGGGAAATTTTGTCCGGCCGCTGGTAAAAAGAAGGCAAAAGTCCCTTGACAGGGGCAGGCGATTCAAGTAATATTTAGTTAAAAATAAATAAGACA
>NZ_BOCG01000142.1 GCF_016587775.1 Lactobacillus nasalidis
CCAGCCGGCTCATCATCGGCTTAAAGATCTGGGCCAGGATGGCTTCAGCCCCGCTGCCCAGTTTGCTTGGCTGCTTCATGGTCAAGTAGATGCAGTAGCGGGGATTGTCAGTCGGCGTGATCCCGACGACTGAGAAGATGTAATTCCGGTCCCCGGTCATGTAGCCCCCAGTCGTTTTGGCAATCTGCGCCGTCCCCGTCTTGACGCCGAAGTCCTTGCCCTTCATGTAGTAGGTGTAGCCGGTCCCGATGTTTTTGTCCAGGACCTTCTTCATGTTCTGCATGATCACCTTTCTGGTCTTGGCCGTAAAGACCGGCTTGCCGACTTTTTGAACCTTGTAGCTCTTGACGGTCTTGCCGGAAGAGTTGGTGATTTTTTCAACCAGCTGCGGCTTGACCATCTGCCCGTTGTTGGCCAGGGCACTGTAGACCTGCATCATCTGCATGACGTTGACCGTCACCCCCTGCCCAAAGGCAGTAACTGCCTGGTCAACCGGACTGGAGAAGGACAGGCTGCCGGAAACTTCCCCTGGCAGAGTGATCCCCGTCTTGTGGGTGATGCGGAACATCTTCAGATACTTGCGCCACAGCTTGGCCCCCATCTTGCGTTCCAGGTAGACCATCCCGACGTTGCTGGAGCGCGGGAAGGCCTGGGAATACGGGATCGTGCCCCAGCCGGACTTTTCCCAGTCATAGATCGTGCTGCCGGAAACGGTAATCGAACCAGACTTGTAATAGGCCTTCGGGTTGTAGTTGCCGCTGTTGACGGCGGCAGCCAGTGACAGGATCTTGAAGACCGACCCCGGCTCATAGCTTGACTGAACCAGCAGGTCACTGCCGGCCTTGCTGATCCCGGCTTTGGTCTGGGAATTGAAAGTCGGCCGCTGCGAGGCTGCCAGGATCTTCCCGGTCTTCAAGTCTTCAACGACGGCCGTCAGCGCTTTCGGCTTGTAGTTTTTCTCCACCTTGCTCATGTAGGTTTCCAGAGCGCTCTGCAGCTGCGAGTCGATCGTCAGGTACAGGTTGTTCCCGTCCTTGGCCGCCTTGTAAGAATGCGACCCGCTTGGCAGCTGGTTTTCCGAGGAGTCAACCGTGCTGGTTTCATAGCCGTTGGTCCCTTTGAGGATGTTGTCAAAGTAGGCCTCAAGCCCGGTAGCACCGACCAGCTTGGTCGTCTGCGTCTTGGAATCGGTCTTGGAAACCGTGTAGCCGACCACGTTTGAGGCAAAAACGCCGTTTGGATACAGCCTTGACGGGGTTTCCATGAACTTGATCCCCGTCAGGTGCATGGCCTGGATTTTCTTTTTCTGTGTCAGGCTGAGACCTGAACCAGCCGTGCCAAACTGCACCTGAAAGGTGTTCTTGTTGGAGGGGTTGAGGTACTTGAGAATTTTCTCCTTGGAAATCGGCAGGACCGTGGCCAGCTTTTCGGCCGTCTTCTTCTTGTTCTGCACATACAGGGGCTTTTTGTTGGAATCGACATAGGTCTTGTCCAAAATTGCATAAACCGTGTAGGTATGCGAATCCTGGGCGATCACCAGGCCGTTTTTGTCATAGATCGTCCCCCGGTTGGCCGTCAGAACCGTATTGCGCCGGTAGATCGCAGCGGTCCTCTTGCTGATGTTCTGGCCGTCAATGGTCTTGGAAATCGACAGGTAAAGCATGCGGCCAGCAAAAAAAAGAAAAACCAAAGCAACGACTAGCTCTAAAACTCTGCCGACAGTAAAGCGATAGCCGTGTGCTCTGGATTTTATTTTTCTTAAATTAGTGGTCTTCTTCATTAGCGAATTGTCCTAATGTTACTTTCACGCAACTTCAATCCTTGACTTTCAGCAATCTTGTTGAGCCGGGTGTTCGATGACAGCTCACCAATTTCCTGCTGCAGGTCGGCGGTTGCATTCTTTTGCTTGGTAATCGATTTCTTAACCTCGGATAACTGACGCTGAGCATAGGTTGCCGAAACGCTTGCCGATATGTTCAGCGTGATCAAGGCAGCCGCGCCAAGCAGGCCTACCACGCTTAAAATCTTTTCGAAAGCCGAGTACGGAACTTTCTGTGGGTCGACTACCAGACGAGGACTTTTCCGGGCTTCCTCTTCTGGTTCATAATTATACTTTCTAACTGTGTTTCCAGCCATTGTGGTCCTCTTTATAATTTCTCTGCTACTCTTAATTTTGCACTGTGTGAGCGGTTGTTTTCTGCTAATTCCGCCGCGCTCGCCGTAATCGGCTTGCGGGTGATCAAGCGCAAAGTCGGCTTAATCCCTTCGGGTACAACCGGCATCCCGCGGGGAATCTCTACTTCTGAATATTTCTTGAAGGTCTTCTTGACGATCTTGTCTTCCAAAGACTGGAAGGTTATGACGCTGATCCGCCCGCCTGGTTTGAGCAGGCCGATGGCTTCCTCAAGGGAAGCCTGCAAAACGTCCAGTTCATGGTTGACTTCAACCCGGATCGCCTGGAAGCTCTTCTTTGCCGGGTGGCCGCCGCTGCGCCGCGCGGCCGCGGGAATGGCCTCCTTGATGATCTCCACCAGCTCGAAAGTGGTTTCGATCGGTTTGCTGCGTCTTCTCTCAACGATCTTTCTGGCAATCTGCCGGGAAAACTTCTCATCGCCGTAACGGTAAAGAACGTCAGCCAGCTGCTTTTGATCATACTGGTTGACCAGCTGGTAGGCATCAAAATCCTGGCTTTGGTCCATCCGCATGTCCAGTCTGGCGTCAAACCGGTAGGAAAAGCCGCGATCAGCCTGGTCCAGCTGCGGGGAGGAAACGCCAAGATCATAATAGATGCCGTCTATTCCGTCATAGCCCAGCTTCTCCAGCTCCTCGCGCAGGTGACTGAAATTGTTGTGCACCAGCTGCAGGCGCGGCTGGCTGTCAGCCTGCAGAAAAGACGCGAAATTGCTTTGGGCGGTGGCGATTGCATACTGGTCTTGGTCGAAGCCGATCAAATTTCCAGTTTCCAGCTTGCTTAAAAGGTATCTTGCATGGCCGCCGCCGCCAAAGGTGGCATCCACATAAGTACCACCGTTTCGCGGCGCCAGGTTGTCAATTGTCTCGTGCAATAATACGCTGGTATGCTTAAATTCCATATTTATAACTCGATATCGTCCAAATCCTCTGCAATTTCATCATAGCTTTCGTTGGCCTCTTCAGAATACTCGTCCCAGCGCTCCTTGGCCCAGATTTCGATCCGGTTGGAAACGCCGACGATGACGCATTCCTTGTTTAAGCCAGCGTGCTTCTTCAAAGTGGGGGACAGGTTGATCCGCCCCTGCTTGTCAAACTCGCCTTCCATTGCTCCCGAATAAAACATCCGGGTAAAGCTGCGCGCGTTCTTCTTTGTCAAGGGAAGCTTGGCCAGCTTGGCCTCGATCTTCGCCCATTCTGTCAGCGGATAGCCGAAAATGCAGCCTTCCATGCCCCGGGTAAAAACCATTGCTGGACCAATTTGTTCGCGAAATTTGGCTGGAATGATCAGCCGGCCTTTAGCATCCAAATTGTGCTGGTATTCGCCCATGAACATGGCAAGCTCCTCCCTTCTGTTAACAATTTACCACAAATCCCCACTTTAAACCACAATATCTGAAAAACACCGGCAGATTTCCGAAAAAATTAAAAAAGTGCCGTCCGCTAAAAGCGAACGACACTTAAAATTTACAGCATCACGACCAAAAGCAGACCGCAATACCAAAAAAAGCTGCAGGCATCCAGATAGCTCCAGAACTGCCGGAACATCCTGCCCAGCGAGATGTTCTTGTTGACAACCGCCCACTTGACCGCGGCCAGCAAGATCAATATGAAGTAAAGCAGGAAAGCCGACGGCAGAAACGACGGCTCTCCTTTTAAATTCGTCATCAGCTGGCAGGCATAGATCAAAAAGAACGGCATGACGTCATAGCCGCGGAAGGCCGCCTTCGGCCACAGCAGATTGATCACGTAAGCCGCGGCTAAACCAAACAGCGGCAATAAAAATATCAGCAACATAGCGTTTCCTCCATCTCTAAAATATTTTAGCGTTTTTTCTGTCAGAACACAGCAATTAAATTGCAAATCGCCGCCAAAAAGGTTATAATCTCTCTCATATAGGAGGCTTCTATGGCACGTAAAAAGAAAAAGTCGACATTCCAGAAGATTGAAAACATCATGGTAGTTCTGATGGCTTTGATTACGCTCTTTGGCGTAGCTGCCTCAGTCGTTTACTACTTAACTGCCCAATAAACTGGCAAGACGTCAAATTCAAAAGCGGTCAGCATCATGCTGGCCGCTTTTTTGTTTTTCAATTTAATAGCGATAATTGTCCAGGTCAACCAGGAAAGGATAGTTTCTGGCCAGCTTGGCCCACAGCCAGTAAGTCAGCAGGCTGATGCCGGCCGTCCAGCCTGCTGTATACAGCAGGACGTAGCCGGTTTCCGGAAAAGTCTGCGTTGTCCAGCCCAGCAGGCGGAAAACCAGCCAAACGTACAGGCAGCTGACGG
>NZ_BOCG01000143.1 GCF_016587775.1 Lactobacillus nasalidis
CTTACGCCGTCGGCAACATCGGCTGGCCGATTTCAGAAGTCGTCTTGGACCAGGCTGGTCCAGAAGACCTCTTGGTCGTGGAAATGTCCAGCTTCCAGCTGATGGGAGTCACCGACATTGAGCCGAAGGTGGCAGCCATCGTTGACATTTACAACAATGTCCACTTGGACTACCACAAGACTTTTGACAACTATGTCGACGCCAAGCTGAACATCACCCGCTTCCAAAAGGCCAGCGACTACTTCCTGGCCAATTACGACCAAAAAGACATCCTGGCCAAGGAAGAAAAGGCCACTGGTGCCAAGCTTTTGACCTTCAGCGAAACCGACCCGGCAGCTGACTTCTACATCGGCCAGGACTACCTGATGCACGGGGAAGAAAAGATGATGAAGATCGCTGACATCAAGCTGCCCGGCATCCACAACCTGCAGAACTCCATGGTGGCGATCGGCATCAGCAGCTTGATGGGGGCAGGCAAGGATGACATCGCGGCCGTCCTGTCGACCTTCGCCGGCGCGGAGCACCGCCTGCAGTACATCACGACCATCAACGGCGTGCGGGTTTACAACGACTCCAAGTCAACGAACATCGAAGCAGCCACGGTTGCCATCCAGTCCTTCAAAGAACCGGAAGTTCTCCTGGCCGGCGGCCTGGACCGGGGATTCGTTTTTGACTCCTTGATCGACTTGTTTAAAAAGCACGTCAAGGCGATCGTGACCTACGGCGAAACCCGCTACCTGCTGGCCGACGCGGCCAGAAAGGCGGGCATCAAGACCATCGTGGTCGTTGACAACCTCCACGATGGCGTTCAAGAAGCAGCTAAGCTGGCCGAAGCCGGCGACGTTCTGCTCTTCTCACCGGCCTGCGCTTCCTGGGACCAGTTTAAGACCTTTGAAGAACGCGGCGAATATTTTGTTAAGTATGTAAAGGAATTGGAAGAAAAGTAAAAATGAGAGTTATTTTTTCTGGTGGCGGCACTGGCGGTCACATTTATCCCATCATGGCCTTGATTGAACGCTTGAAGGAAGAAGGAATTTCCCGAGACGACGAGATTTTGTTCGTCGGAACCAAGAAGGGGCTTGAGTCCAAGATCGTGCCGGCAGCTGGCGTAAATTTTGCCACGATCGACATCCAAGGTTTTGACCGCAAGCATCCCTTGAACAACTTCAAGACGATCCAGCTGTTTTTGAAAGCCACCAAGCGGGCCAAGCAGATTCTGACCGACTTCAAGCCGGACGTGGTTCTGGGGACTGGCGGCTATGTCAGCGGGGCCATCGTTTATGAGGCCAGCAAGATGAAGATTCCAACCATGATTCACGAATCCAATTCCGTGGTCGGGGTCGCCAACAAGTTCCTGGGCCACTACGTTGACCGGATCTGCTACACCTTTGACGACGCGGCCAAGGAGTTTTCCGAAAAGAAAAAGCTGGTCAAGACCGGCAACCCGCGTTCCCAGCAGGTGCTGAGCCTGAACGCCAAGCCGGTTGACCTGGCCGCTGACCTGGGGCTAAATCCGCAGATTCCGACGGTCCTGGTTTTCGGCGGCTCGCGCGGGGCCTTGGCCATCAACCGGGTCATGCTCAAGTCCTTGATGGAACTGAAGAAGAAGCCTTACCAGGTAATTTGGGCAACCGGGACTTACTACTATGACGCTATCGCCAAGAAGCTGGACGGCGTTGACTACGGCGACTCCATCAAAGTGGTGCCGTATATCGCCAATATGCCGGGCCTGCTGCCGGAAATGACCTGCGTGGTTTCCCGTTCCGGTGCCACCAGTCTGGCTGAATTCACGGCTTTGGGCGTGCCGGTAATCTTGATCCCGAGTCCGAACGTTACCCACAACCACCAGATGAAGAACGCCATGGACCTGGAAAAGGCCGGAGCTGCCCTGGTGATTGCCGAAGACGACTTAAGCGAAAACACCTTCGTTTCGTCAATCGACCACCTGCTTTTGGACCAGACTTATGCTGAAAAGATGAGCCGGGCCTCAAAGGCTCTGGGCGTGCCGGACGCGTCGGACCAGGTCATCCGGGTCATGAAGGAAATTGCCAAGAAGTAGCGAATAGGAGGAAGCAATGGCTCGAAAACGGATCACCCGCAAGGATCCCGAAGAGGAACTTTCTAAATTTTTACGACACGAACCTGGCCAAGGGCAGGAATCGCGCAAATTATCGAGCCAGCTTCCTTCCCTGAAGAAAGAACGGCGGCGCAGCCTGCTGACCAGGCTGGGCTCAATCATTGTTGTCTGCCTTCTGGCCATCACTTTTCTGGCTTACTACGTCTCGCCGCTGGCTGACGTTTCCACGGTCAAGGTGGTCGGTGCCGACGACCTGGATGCCAAAAGCATGGTGGAAGTCACCCAGATCAAGGCGTCAGACAAGGTGGTCGATGCCTTGAGAGGGCAGAAGAGCATCAGCAAGAAGCTGGCTGCCAAGTATCCGGAAGTGGCTTCTGTCAGCCTGTCGGTAGAAGGCTTGAACACCTTGAAGATGCAGGTGCATGAACGCAAGGTCATCGGCTACATCAAAGACGGCAGCAGCTACCGGAAGATTTTGTCAAACGGCGGCTTGGGGACCAAGAGCCTGACCTGGAGCGAGGTCGACCATGACAAGCCGCTTTTCATCGGCTACAGCAAGCAGGTGTCTTTGAAGACCAACCTGAAGATTTTCAACTCTTTTCCTGAATATTTCAAAAAGCAGGTAAAGATGCTGTCCGGCAATACCAGACGCAAAACGCAGATGATTCTGGTCATGAAGGACGGCAACGTGATCATCGGCAATACCGCGACGATCAAGTCCAAGGTTAAGTACTACAACTCGATTAAACAGGATCTGTCGACCAACAGCGTCATTGACCTGGAGGTCGGTGCCTTTACTCGGCCTTTGACCAGCGCGGAAAAAAAGGCATACGGGCTGTCTTAGCTTTGTATCTTTAAAACATTATGATATTATCTATATAATAGAATTGGGGGAAGGAAACTTGGACAATTCAACTTTGTTAGTTGGCTTAGACATTGGTACGACGAGTATCAAGGTCGTCGTTGCTGATGCTGGCCGCCAAGGCCTTCAGGTTTACGGCGCAGTAACCAGTCCCACGAAGGGGATGCGGCACGGCAAGATCGTTGACATTGACCTGGTTGCGGAATCAGTCAAAAGCGCGATCCAGCAAGCCAGTGAAAAAACGAACAGCCGGATTTTCCGGGTAGTGACTGCTTTGCCGGTCAGCATGCTGCAGCTGGAAAGCGCGACTGGCCTGGTCAACATTTCTGACCAGGGCCGGGAAGTCACTGACGAAAACGTAACGCAGGTAATGCGGGCAGCCATCAAGGCCGCCAAAAAGAAAGACCGGCAGGCGGTCGCCTTCTTCCCAAGCCGTTTTTTGATTGACGGCGAAAAGGACGTTGACGATCCCCGGACCATGATTGCCCGGTCGCTGCTGGTTCAAGGGCTGGTAATGACGGCGCCGGCTGCTGAAGTTCACAACATCAACACGGTCTTGAAGCATGCCGGGATCCAGAACAACTTCTTCGTGCCGGCGCCGATGGCCGTTTCCAGCGTAGCGCTGGATGAGGCGGAAAGAACCTTCGGGGCGATTCTGCTGGATTTGGGCGGCGGCAGCACGACGGCAACCGTGATCCGCGACAACCAGATCAAGTACGCGACCGTTGACTTGAAGGGCGCGGCTGACATTACCCATGACATCTCGGTTGTTTTGTCGACCACGATGAGCGATGCTGAAGCTTTGAAGCGCGATTACGGCTATGCCGAACCGGAGCTGGCTTCAGAAAACGAGAAGTTTGCCGTCAAGGCGGTCGGCAAGGACCAGAACAACCTGGTCAGTGAAAAGTATCTCAGCGAGATCATCAACGCCCGTCTGCAGCAGATCCTGCGCCGGGTCGGCCGCGGCCTTTACAACCATGATGCCCTGTCTTTGCCGGCTGGGGTCATCATCACGGGCGGCAGCGCCTTGCTGGCCGGAATCGACGAGCTGGTGGCCGCTGACTACGACGTCAAGGCCAAGATCTACCAGCCGGCCCAGATCGGCCTGCGTAATCCGGTCTACTCGGTGGCTTACGGGATCGTCAACTACGTCAACGAGCTGAGCGACATCGGCTATCTGGCAAATACCGTGATCTACGACAATGGGGCTTTTGCCTCCAATGAAAAGCCGGCCGGCGCCGCAAATAGTCAAAAAATTGCTAAAAGAGTGGCACGCAATACTGAAAATGACACTGAATTAGCTTATAATAAGACTAAGCATGATGGGGCAGTCGACACTCAAACCCGGCATGAAAAGAAGACCGATAATAACGAAAATAAAAACAAGGGCTTAGCTGCATTTTTCAGAAAGTTCTTTGATTAAGGGTGGTAAACTTAGATGGCTTTGGATTTTACTTTTGATTCAGATGACAACAACAGCGCAGTTATCAAAGTAATTGGCGTTGGCGGGGCTGGCGGCAACGCAGTCAACCGGATGATTGAAGACGGCGTGCAAGGCGTTTCTTTCATCGCGGCCAACACTGACGTGCAGGCTTTGAACAGCAACAATGCTGAGGTGAAGATTCAGTTGGGACCTAAACTGACCCGGGGCTTGGGCGCCGGCTCACATCCGGAAACCGGCCAAAAGGCCGCTGAGGAAAGCGAGGAAACGATTGAGGACGCACTTAAAGGCGCGGACATGATCTTTATTACGGCCGGCATGGGCGGCGGCACCGGTACCGGGGCTGCTCCGGTAATCGCTAAAATCGCCCGTGAAACCGGCGCGCTGACGGTTGGGGTAGTTACCCGCCCATTCAGTTTTGAAGGCCCTAAGCGGTCCAAGAACGCCGCTGAGGGGATTGCCAAGCTGAAGGAATACGTTGACACTTTGGTCATCGTGGCCAACAACCGGCTTTTGGAAATCGTTGACAAGAAGACGCCAATGATGGAAGCCTTCAAGGAAGCTGACAACGTCCTCAAGCAGGGTGTTCAAGGCATTTCCGACTTGATTACGTCAACTGACTACGTCAACCTGGACTTTGCCGACGTCAAGACGGTTATGGAAAACCAGGGCGCGGCCCTGATGGGCATCGGCCGGGCCAGCGGTGAAAACCGGACGGTCGAAGCCACTAAGATGGCCATCTCCTCACCGCTTTTGGAAGTTTCCATCGACGGGGCCAAGCAGGTCCTGCTCAACATTACCGGTGGTCCTGACCTCACCTTGTTTGAAGCCCAGGATGCCTCAGAAATCGTTTCAACGGCGGCCGGTGAAGATGTCAACATTATCTTCGGTACCTCGATCAACCCGAACCTGGGCGATGAGGTAGTGGTGACCGTGATTGCCACCGGGATCGATTCTGCGGCTGAAGAAGCAGCTTCCAAGCAGCTTCCGGGCCGCGGCCACCAGGTGACGGCTCCGCGGGAGAAGCCGGCAGCACCAAAGATTCTGAACCAGGAAG
>NZ_BOCG01000144.1 GCF_016587775.1 Lactobacillus nasalidis
GCCGGAGAAGATAGGACGCCAGTCTTATCGGAGGCGCTGTTGGGATACTACCCTTGCTTGACGGATGCTCTAACTCAGGCGTGTAAACCAGGCCGAGGACAGTGTTTGACGGGCAGTTTGACTGGGGCGGTCGCCTCCTAAAGTGTAACGGAGGCGCCCAAAGGTTCCCTCAGAATGGTTGGAAATCATTCGCAGAGTGTAAAGGTAAAAGGGAGCTTGACTGCGAGAGAGAC
>NZ_BOCG01000145.1 GCF_016587775.1 Lactobacillus nasalidis
AAGAAGGCCTATCAGTATCCTGAGTAGGGCGGGACACGTGAAATCCCGTCTGAATCCGCGAGGACCATCTCGCAAGGCTAAATACTAACCAGTGACCGATAGTGAACCAGTACCGTGAGGGAAAGGTGAAAAGAACCCCGGGAGGGGAGTGAAAGAGAACCTGAAACCGTGTGCCTACAAGTAGTCAGAGCCCGTTAACGGGTGATGGCG
>NZ_BOCG01000146.1 GCF_016587775.1 Lactobacillus nasalidis
GCAAGGGCAAAACGAATACTACTACGGCGGCGGGGTCCAAAACGGCCACTTCAGCCACAAGGGTGAAAAAATCACCATCAAGACCGACGGTATCACCGGGGCTGACGGCGTTCTGGCTGCCGTGCCTTTCTTCTGGACCAACGCTGGCTTTGCCGAACTCCGCAACACGACCGCGACTGGCCACTACGACTTCGGCCGGCAAAATTCCCAGCTCACCATCCTCAGCCACCGAACTCCAGTCTTTGACAGCTACTATATAATAGGAAACTCTCCGCAAGAATTGCTGTCCAGTTTCTATTATTTGACCGGCAAGCCCTTCATGCTGCCAAATTACGCCCTCTCCTTCGGCCACCTTGGCAACTTCCTTGACGGCTCCTGGCAGGAAGCTGAAAGCAAGGGCCATGAAGCCGTCCGCTTTGAGGACAACCGCTATTATTCAAGAAAAGCTGAATCCGGCGCCCGCCTGCCTAGCCTGAACGGGGAAAAGGACTACCAGTTCTCCGCCCGGGCGATGCTGGACCGCTACCAGCGCTGGGGTTTCCCCTTGTCCTGGATCATCCCCAACTACGAAAGCCAAACAGCAGCTAAGCCCGATGACTTTGCCGCCTTTGCCAGCTATGCCCAAAGCCGGAATTGCCATCCAGGCTTCTGGAGCGAAAAAGGCCAGCCTTTGGCCCAGCACAGCGAATTTGCCGCGGTCGACGATCCAAGCAGCGACTTGACTGCTGTCAATTCCGACCTGGCTAAAGAAAATCCCAAGGCCAAGCCCCTCACCCTGGTCCGCGACAGCCTCCTGCCCTGCCAGAGCCAGGCTGCCCTGGCCTTCGGCGATGTCAGCGGCGACTGGTCCAGCATCAAAACGCAAATCTCTACTTTATTAGGTGCTGGCCTGTCCGGCCTGCCCTTCATCGGGGCCGCTGCCGGCGGAAAGTTCGGCCAGGAAAATGCCCAAGTCGCCGTCCGCGACCTGGAATGGAAGGCCTTCACCCCGCTTTTCTTCGTCATCGACGACCAAAGCCCCCTCAGCAAGACCCCTTTCGCCTTCAACAACAAGGTCTCCCGGATCATGAAGGCCTACCTCGGTCTGCGCGAGCAGCTGAAGCCTTACCTTTACGCGCTCAGCCGCCAGGCTCAAGACGGCCTGCCCCTGGTCCGGCCCCTGCTCATGGCCTTTCCGCATGAACAGGTTGGCTACGGGCGGGACTTCGCCGATGAATTCATGCTGGGCGACCAATTGCTTATCGCCCCAATCGTCAACGGGAAGTCTGACAACCAGGGCATGAGCATCCGCGACCGGATCTACCTGCCCGACAAGCAGACCGTCTGGATCGACCTCTTTACCGGCGACCGCCTGATGGGCGGCCGGGTCTACAACCGGCGCAAGTACCCCCTTTGGCAATTGCCGGTCTTCGTCAGAGGCGGCAGCTGCTTCGACTTAGGCGAGCGGCGCTTCGTCCTCTATCCGCAAGGCGAT
>NZ_BOCG01000147.1 GCF_016587775.1 Lactobacillus nasalidis
TCCCCGCTGCCGGGACGCCGTTGGCGGAAATTTTGGCGAAACGCTTTTTCAAAAAGGAATCCTTCGGTGCTTCCTCAGCCAGCTGGAAGAAGTGGCGGCCGGCTGAAAAGATGCCCGAGTTGAGGGAGGAAGCGGCGGCAGTCAGAACGACGAAGTTGAAGACTGAGGCCACGGCGTTGAAGCCGGCGATTTTGAAGACCTGGACGAATGGACTTGACCCGCTCGTGATCTTGCCCCAAGGGATCACGCACATGATCACGGCCAAAGTCGCGATATAGAAGAGGAGAATCCGGAGCAGGGTTTCGTTGACGGCTTTCTTGATGACCTTCTTCGGGTTCTTGGCCTCGCCGATGGTAATCGTCACGAATTCAATCCCGGCAAAGGAGAAGAAAACCATGGGGAAGGCGGTGAAGAAGGCGTACTTGCCTTTTGGCAAAAGGGAGAAATTGCCGGTGAAGTTGGCGAGGCTCGCGTGGCCAACCGGGGTTTTGGCGTTCGCGGTGACCATGATGATCCCGGTCACGATCAAGGAGATGATGGCGATGATCTTGATCATGGCAAACCAGAATTCCGTTTCGCCAAACAGTCTGGCCGCCGTCAGGTTGAGCAGGGTCAACAGGCCCAAGACCGCGACTTCAATCAGCCAGGCGGGCAGGCCCGGCAGCCAGTACTGGACATAGGTCGAAACCGCGGTCAATTCTGCCATGCAGGCAAAGAGGATGCCGATCCAGTAGGTCCAGCCGGCAAAGCGTCCGGCCGCGTCTCCCAGGTATCTGGTGATGAAGGAGACAAAGGTGTGGCTGTTTGAGTCGAAATAGAACATTTCCCCCAGCGCCCGCAAGAGAAAGAAGAAAAACAGGCCCATGATGGCGTAGATAAAAATAACTGACGGGCCAGTGGCGGAAATCGTGGTCCCGGCTCCCAAGAAGAGGCCGGTGCCGATCGTGCCGCCGATGGCGATCATCTGCACGTGCCGGTTGGACAAGGAGCGGATGGTTCCGTCCACGTTTTCAATGCTGCGGTCTTCCATAAGCAATTTCCTTTCGTTTTGGCAACTCAAAAGTAAAATTAAAATCAAATAAGAATTTATGGTTTTATAATATAGTCTTCACCATTTTTTGTAAAGGAAAAATCACTTAAGAGAAGAGCAAAAAAGTGGGGCGTCAAAACAAAATAATTTTGACACCCCACTAAAATTAACAATCTTTTGTTTTAGTAGGCTTAAACTAAATAAAGTTAAGCAAGCCTCCGCATTTGCCTTGTTTGCCCAGTTTGCTCCTTACAGAGTTTCGTCCTTGGTCAATTCGTAGATGGCTTCAGCGTAGATGGAGATGGACAGGATCAAGTCGTCCAGCATCATGAATTCGTTGGCCGCGTGCATGACCATCGGGCCGTTTTCCGGCTGGGCGCCAAAGGCAACCCCGCGGTCAAAGAGGCGGCCGTAAGTCCCGCCGCCGATCACGACTTCGTGGCCCGGCTTGCCGGTCTGCTTTTCGTAGACCTTGAGCAAAGTCTGCACCAGCGGGTCGCTGCCTGGCACGTAGTGCGGCTCTTCAAAGCCGCTGTAAGTGACGTCCAGGATGCCGCTGAACTTGTCCATGATCTGCTGGATCATCTTGTCCGGGTCCGTGTCTTGCGGGTAGCGGACGTTGTTCAAGAGGCTGGCCTTGCCGTCATGTTCGTAGTCAAACATGGACGGGCTGCTTGCCAGGTCGCCCATCAAGTCATCGTGGTGGTAGATGCCCAGCTGCTTGCCGTAGAAGTCCTCGTGTTCGACTTCAGCCAGGAAGTGCAGGAAGTTCTTGTCTCTGCCGGCAAAAGCGTACTGGTCCAAAAACAGGGCCAGGAAGGTGGCGGAGTTCTTGCCGACCTGCGGCGCGGAGGCGTGGGCCCCCTGGCCGATCAAAACGATGTCGGCGCTTCCGTCTTTGATTTCAAAGGACCCGTCCAGGCCCTTGTCTTTCAAAAAGCTCTCGTAAGCCAGCTTGACGGCTTCCAGGTTAGGACCGGAGATGGTGGCCCGGGTAACCTGCGGCGTCACGTTGGTGGCGATGCCGGCCTTGAACTGGTCCAGGACGTAGTCGCCCTTGGCAGCGTCATTCTTGAAGCTGAATTCCAGGGTAAAAATCCCTTGTTCGCCGTTGATGATCGGGTATTCAGCGTCAGGTGAGAAGACGATGTCCGGAGTCGGTTCATGCTTCAGGTAGTAGTCGATCCCGACCCAGTTGGTTTCTTCGTTGGTGCCGACCACAAAGTCGATCTTCTTCTTTGGCTTGAAGCCGGCTTCTTTGAGCAAGAGCATCCCGTAGTAGGCAGCCAGGCTCGGCCCCTTGTCGTCGGCGCTGCCCCGGCCGTAGATGCGGCCTTCATCATCGATTTCCATCTTGAAGGGGTCCCGGGTCCAGCCGTCGCCTGCCGGAACCACGTCCATGTGGCCGATGATGCCCAGGCGCTTGTCGCCCTCGCCGAAGTTGACCCGGCCGGCGTAGTTGGCGAAGTTTTCCGTGTCAAAGCCGTCCCGGTCGGCAAAGCTGAGGAACTTGGCCATGGCTTCAGCCGGCCCCTTGCCGACTGGATATTCGTCCGTCGCGTTTTCCAGGTCTTCGGAAGAGTCGATGGCGATCAGTTCTTCCAGGTCTTTCAAAATCGCGTCTTTCTTGGCTTCAGCCAGTTCTTTAAAGTTTAAGTTCATCTTTTTCTCCTGCTGTCTTACATTTAGTTACAAAAAGTAACAAACTATCTGCTTAAAATTCTATCAATCTTCGCTATTCCTGGCAAACAAAGCGCTGGCGGCAATTTTTGGCGGGAAAAGCAAAAAGCTGCCTTCCGGCAGCTTAATGATGGTATTTGGTGGCCGCGATGTCGATCACCCGCTCGGTGAAGACGACCGGAATCGACTGCGGGTCGACCGGCAGGCCCTGGGCCAGGTTCTTGCCCGGCAGGACGATGACCTTCTTGAAGTACTTCTTCAAAGGTGTGTCCGGGTTCATGGTGACCAGGTAGCTGTGCTTGAAATGGGAGATTGACTTCGGCAGGGGGGAGGAGCCAAAGAGCTTGGAAATCCCGGAAACCGAGTAAAAGACGGCGGTGGAGTTCTCATCGCTCAAAGGAAAGAGGTGCTCGCCGGCCGCCAGGTTGTCGCCGAAATAGGTCGACTTTCCCAGGTCCCGCATCCCCATGCTCAAAAGCCGCGCCGGCAGCTCGGAGTAGTAGATCCCGAAGATGAAGTTGGTTGAGCTGGTCGCCAGGACTTCCGCCAATTCCTCCGCGTCAACCTCATTGACCGTCCAGACGCGGTTGATGGCGTCATGGTAGTCGCGCAGGTACTCGCTGGTTGAAACCATGGCCTGCTGGCTTTCCTGCTTCTTGATGTAGGTCAGCAGCTGAAACTTGAATTCCTTAAAGCCGGAATAGCCCATCTTTTGACAGAAGCGCTGAACCGAGGCCAGGGAAGTCCCCGCTTCTTCGGCCAAATGGTTGATGGTCAGCGATTCGACATTGGTCAGATCGGAGGTCATTCGCTTCATGATTTTCCGGTCAGACTTGGACAGCTCGGAAGTCTCAACCGTGAAAAAATTGGTAATGTCCATTTATATCCCCACTTTTGATAAATTTGCTTTAATTTTATCACAAAAATGATAAAGAAAGGCAAGTCATGCAAAAGTTTCTATCCGTTCTTTTCCAGCAGGTCCCGGTAGGCCAGCTCGCCCACGGCGTTTTGGGCCAAGAGGATTGCCTTTCTTTCCTCCAGGCCGGCAAAGCGGCTCATGAAGCAGATGTCATAGTAGTTTTCGCCTACAAAAATCCGCGCCGCGTCATGCTCAGTGTCGGCCAGCTCCCCGGTCTTGCTGTAAGAACAGCCTTCAGGCAGGTTCTGCAGGAGCTTGTTGACGGACTCCTGGTAAAAGAGGGCCTTTTGGCAGACCCGGCCAAAAGGAGTCGGGTCGTCCAAGAGCCGCTCCAGGAGCTTTAGGGCGGTTTCAGCGGAAATATAGTTTTCCCGGTCGGTTTCCTCCATGAGATAGCGGCCCAGGTGCAGGTGGGAAAATTCTTCCTCAAACCAGGCTGCCATCTTGGCAAAGCCGGCAAAGTCGATCAAAAAGTTGGTGGCCGTGTTGTCAGAATCTGACAGCATCAAGTCCAATACGTCCCGCAGCTGCCAGTCTCTTTGCGCCAGGTGGCAGAGCATCCCGCCGTCGACGATTTTGTCTTCGGGAATATGAACGGTCTGCCCCAGGTCCTGGGGATGGGCCTGGTAGTAGCAGGCTACGGCCAGCTTGATCAGGCTGGCGGACTTGAATTCTTCCCCGGCCAGGGGGCTGGAATAAAGGGTGCCCTCCCGGTCCTTGATCAAAAGGGCGGTTTTCCCTGGCAAAGGCGCCAGGAGGGCAGCGATTTGCTTGAAGTCTAACATTTTATCTCACCACGATGTTGTCGCCGACGCATTCGGCGTAGCTGTTTAAATCAGGATCCTGGTCGACCATGAAGATGGCGTCCAGGTCGGCAAAGACCGCATTCGGGTTGGCCCGGTAAAAGGCGCAGGCGGCAGCCAGGGACTCGATGGATTCAACCATGCTGCCGACCATGGTCTGGACCCCGCGGCTTTCGGCCAGGTCGTTGATCTTCTGGGCTTCAGTGAGCCCGCCGGTCTTCATCAGCTTGATGTTGATGTAGTCGCAGGCTCCTTTTGCCAGCACCCGCTGGGCGTCTTGGTAGCTTTCCACCGACTCGTCAGCCATGATCGGGTAAGGGCAGTGGCGGGTCAGGTAGGCCATGGCGTCCAGGTCCCAGGCTGCCACCGGCTGCTCGATGAAGTCGATCAAAAGGCCCTGCTTGTGCCAGTATTCAGCCGC
>NZ_BOCG01000148.1 GCF_016587775.1 Lactobacillus nasalidis
GGCGGACGAAGTAAGTCAAAACGACTGGCACGATCCCGAACAGGAAGAGGGTGTTCCAGCCGTAGGCCGGAATGATCCAGGCGGCCAGCAGGGCAGCCACGATGGAGCCGACCTGGCCGCCGATGGCAGCGACGGAGCTTGCCCGGCCGATTTGGTCAGCTGGGAAGTTTTCCGCGATCAGGGCAATCCCGACCCCGTATTCACCCCCGGCCCCGATGCCGGCCAGGAAGCGGAGGGCATAGAGGGCGGTGATGTTGTGGGCAAAGTAGGTCAGACCCGTAGCGATGGCAAAAAGAAAGATCGTATAGCTGAAGGTTTTAACCCGGCCGATACGATCTCCCAGCAGCCCAAAGAGCGCGCCACCGAAGAACATGCCAAGGTTGGTAAAGGTCCCGATCCAGCCGCCGGCCGCGGAGCTGATGTGCATCTGCGCGATGATTTCCGACAGGGAGAAGGACAGGAACATGACGTCCATGTTTTCCAGCAGGAAGCCGGAAGACATGGAGGCCAGGACCCACTTTTGGTTAGTGGTCATTGAGCTTTGGGTATTATCCATTATTAACTTGTACCTCCAAAATTAATGCTCACGGACATTACTTATTTTGTATCGGTACCAATTATTTGCGTTTTTCTTAAGAATGTCAAGCTTTGTTTAAAAATGATTGTTATTTAATTATTTTCCGACCGGTCACTGATGGCTTTTGGCACAGTGACGTTGTGGTGCAGGCTGGGCCAGAGCCAGCGGTCAGCCAGGGCGATCATCGGCCCGTTGACCAGGAGGCAGAGCAGGGTGCCGATGCTGACGGCGTAGATTTTTCCGGTCGCCAGCCAGCAGCCGGCCGTGACCAGCAGCGGCACGCTGAAATTGATCAGCTGGGCGCGGACGACCTTGTTTCTGCAGTAGAGGAAGCGGAGAATGTTGGTCGTGTCATCGTTGGGGTGCATGATCAGGTTGGCCCTTTGATAAAAGGAGATCGAGCAGCCCAAAGTCATGATTCCGGCCAATCCGGCCGCCAGCCGCCAGGGCAGGGCCAGGTCCGGCAGCCCGATTGCTGAAAAAAGCCCGGTAAAAAGGTTGATGAAGAAGCTGAAGCAGGCAATGAAGCCGACCTCGCCCAGAAAGCGCGGCAGGTCAAAGCGCCGCAGGAGCAGCTGGTTGGCCAGGGCCACCAGGCAGCCGACCAGAAACATGCTCAAGGCAATGCTGATGTGAAAGATATGGGCCAGGTTGACCTCCGAGGCCCCCCAGGGAGCCGTGCCGATGTTGCTGGAAATGGTGATGCCGTTGCCAAAAGCATTCAGCACCAGTCCGACCGCCAAGGCCCCCAGCCGGCGGGGCAGAGGGTCAAAGCCAGCGGCTGTTTTAAAAGAATGAAAGAAGGTGCGAAATTTGAAGTGAGAATTGCTGAGATCCACGATATGCCTCAAAAAGAAAATAAGTCAAAAGAAATAAGCTGTCTGTTTGAACATTGACAATTTTAATCTATTGATTACCAGATATCCAATAGAATTTGTCTATTTATACTTAGTCTTAGTTAGAACAAACTTTAAATAGAATCAGTCTATCAATAAAAAAGCATTATCTATTATAAATGAAAGCGGTTTACGGTATACTAGAAAGTAAGTGAGAGAATTAACAAAAAAGGAGCGAGGATATGTCAGCTAAGAAACACCGGTACGCGGCCACGGCCACGACCGTCTACTTTTCATACTTTATGATGGGCATTGGGATGTCGCTGCTCGCGCAGTTCAAGCCGCAGTTCGCGGCCTTGTGGCATTCTTCAATTTCCGGCGTTCTGAGCGTGGTCAGCGCGGTCGGCATCGGCGGGATCGTCTCCATCCTGATCACCGGGCCGATTTCCGACCATTTTGGCCGCCGGGCCTCAGCCGTAATCGGCCACTTGATGTGGGCAGTTTACTACATCGGCCTGCTCTATGCCCCGAACTTCGCGGTCGCCTACGTGATCGGGATCATCGGCGGGGTGGCCAACTCGTTTTTGAACGCGTCCAACTTCCCGGCCTTGATGGAAATCTTCCCTGAGAGCGCCTCGGTGGCCGGCCTGATGTCGAAATTTGCCATCAACATCGGCCAGTTCTGCCTGCCGCTGGCAATCCTGCTGGGCACGGCCCTGGGTTCGGGCTACCGGACGGTCTTCATGATGGCCGGCGTGCTCTACATCATCATGGCCTTGATTCTGGCCTTCTCGCCTTATCCAGACCAGGTGTCCGGCCCCAAGAAGCAGGAAAAGGTCAAGCGGGACTTCAACCTGGGCGTATGGTGCCTGGTTTTGATGGGCTTCACCTCCACGGCGGCCTTCCTCCTCTGGATCAACACCTACCAGGAACTGGCCAAATCCTACGGAATCGCCCAGCCGAGCCAGCTGCAGTCGGTTTACGCGGTCGGGGCCTCGGTGGCGGTTTTGTTCAACTCCTTCATCATTAAAAAAGGGGTCAAGGAAATCGACATTCTGATCTGGTACCCCCTGCTCAGTGCCGCCAGCCTGCTTATGGTCTACTTCTTCAAGATTCCGCAGCTGCTTTACGTGACCAGCCTGATGATCGGCTTCTTCGCGGCCAGCGGCCTCTACCAGCTGGGTCAGAGCGTGCTGGGTCAGATGTACCCGGACATGAAGGCGACCGTGCAGTCCTGGGGCGGCTTTTTCTCAGCTTTCGCCAACTTCGCGATCATCCAGCTGGCGGCGTCAATTACCGCCCGGGCCGGATCTGCCGCACCGCGGCTGATCCTGCTGCTCAACGTGGCCAACATGCTCTTGGGCGTGCTGCTGGCCTACGTGGTCAAGCGGGTTGGCCGGAAAAAGTCCAGCAAGACTAATTGATGCATTCTCATTAATAAAAACACTCTATTGATAAAAAGGCCGGCACTTATTTTTTAATAAGGCTGGCCTTTATATAATGTAAGCGATTGTAGAAAAATAATTAGCTAGGAGAAGATCTCATGAGCAAAGAAATACTTAAAGCGCAGGCACAGGGCCGCAACGGTGAAATCGACTTTGACATCGAACTTGAAAACAGAGAAATTGCCGATATCAAGGTAACCAAGAGCTCTGAAACCAAGGCTGTCTTCAACCAGGCCTTCGGCCAGCTGCGCGACAATGTTTTGTCCGCCAACAGCTTCAACGTTGACGCCGTTTCCGGGGCAACGATCATGACCAAGGCCATCTTGGAATCTGGCCAAAAAGCCCTGGACGAAGCCGGCTTGCAGCCAGCGCCGCGTCCGGTAGACAGAAGCCACAAGGCAGTTACTTTGGACGTTGACGTGGCTGTCGTCGGTTCCGGGATGGCCGGCTTGATCGCGGCCTGCCGGGCCTTGTCCATGGGCAAGAAGGTTGCCGTTTTGGAAAAGAACGGCTACGTTGGCGGGGCCTCAATCTTGAACGGGTCAAACGTGACCGCCACCGGCTCAAAGCTGGCCAAGAAGCTGTTCGGCTCAGCTGCCGAAGAAGACTCAGCCCAGCGCCTGTTTGACGACATTACCAGAGAATGCCGCGGGACCAACTACCCGGAAATGTCCCACCTGCTGGCTGACAACATCGGCAAGGCCATCGACTTCATCACTGATTTTGCCGGCTTGACCTACCAAAAGGCAGAAACCCAGACCATCGAACACAGCGTTGACCGGCAAGTGGAAATGCCGAGCCAAAGCTCTTACGAAGTCGTGACCAAGGTGGCTGCCGCCTTTAAAGCCAAGGGCGGGATCCTGCTGACCGACGCCCGGGTCGAAGAATTGAAGAAGAACCCGGCTGGCGTCTTGACCAGCCTGGTAGCTGAAGGCAAGCACCAGACCACCACGGTCAACTTCAAGTCCCTGGTTCTGGCTGCCGGCGGCTGGGGCGCCAAGGACTTCAAGGAACACAAGACTGACATTCCTTACTACGGTCCAATGACTTCAACCGGTGACTACTTCGGCTTTGCCAAGGACATGAACCTGGCAACCCGGAACCTGGACTGGTACAAGGTCTACCCGCACGGCTTGGAAGTTGAACCTGGCATTGCCAAGCTGACCACTTACTCAACCAAGGAAGCCAGCGACATGGGGGCAATTTTTGTCAACCGGGCCGGCAAGCGGGTTGTCAACGAAAGCCTGCCATACACCCACTTCCGTGACGCCATTGCCAACGAAAAGGACAAGATGTGCTTCGTCGTAATGGACCAGCGCGTTTGGGACCGCTTCTACGCTTTGATGCTTAAGTACGGCTTCACTGCTGAAGAAGTCCAGGGCTTCTTCGCCAACGAAGGCCGCAAGAGCCCGGTTCTGGTCAAGGGCGACCTGGCCACGGTAGCGCAAAAGGCCGGCATTGACTACGCCAGCTTGAAGGAAACGGTTGAAAACTACCAGGAATACGCCAAGGCCGGCCGTGATCCGGAATTCGGCCGTGACGCCAAGTTCCTGCACCCGTTCGTTGGCGACACTTACTACGTCATCGAACAAAAGCTGCGTTTCTGCACCACCATGGGCGGTTACGAAGCAACCCGGGACATGCAGCTGCTGGACAACGACTTCAAGCCGGTTGCCAACTTCTACGCTGCCGGCGAACTGGTTGGCGGGGCCAACGGCCGGGACTCAATGCCATCAATGATGAACTCCTGGTCCTACGCTTCCGGTTTCGTGGCCGGCACGGCAGCGGCCGACAACGCCAACAACTACGCGCTTGACGCCGTAAGCAGCGCCAGCCATGCTCCGGCAGCTCCGGCTCCCAAGCCAGACGCC
>NZ_BOCG01000149.1 GCF_016587775.1 Lactobacillus nasalidis
CAGACCCGATCAGGCGCATGGCCCGCCGGGCCATGTCGACGGTCGCGATGACGTCTTCTTTTTGGCCGCGGATCTGGTAGATCCCAGCCTTGATGCCAATGGAGTCGATCGCCGTTACTTTTTCAGAAACGGCCTTGACCTTTTGCTTGACCGTGCTTAAGGATTCACAGGTTACCAGAACGAAGTTGTCTTCCGTGTAGCGGACCAGGACGCTGTTTTCCTGGTCAAAAAATTCCCGCAGAACCCGCGAGACCATTCTTAGCAGGTCGTCGCCGCCTTGATAGCCGAAACGGTCGTTGTAGCTGTGCATGCCGGAAATGTTGAAGAGGATGACCAGGGGCTGCTTGCCTTCCTTGAACTGCTTCTTAAGGAAGTTTCCCGCGAAATTGTGGAAGTAGTTGGCGTTGGGCAGGCCGGTGATTTCGTCGGTAAAAAAGTTGGCCGCCCGGTCCCCGGTCTTCATGGCCTGCTTTTCCGCGTACATCTTGCTGTCGGCCTGCTTCAAAAGGTCGGCCAGGGGGATTTTCTCCTTGGGCAGGTGGATGTAGCCGGTGGCGACCTTCGGGGCGGACTGCAGCTGGTCAACCTTGCTGTAGTATTCGATCCGCTCTCTGGTCAACTGCACCAGCTTGTCGGCCTGGTTGTCGTCGGTGACCGTGATGACCGCCAAAAACTCGTCGCCCCCGTAGCGGCAGACGATCCCGTCATTGCCCGTCTGCAGGACGTCGTCCAGGGCCTGGCCGATGGCCCGGATGGCATGGTCGCCCTCCACGTGCCCGTAGACGTCGTTGACCGACTTCAGGCCGTTCATGTCAATCATGAACAGGTAGTATTGGTCGTTGATGCCCTGCTTCCAGATGTCGTCGATGAATTCCCTGAGGTTTTCCCGGTTTCTCAAGCCCGTCAGACTGTCGATCGTGGCTTCCCTGATGGAGGAATTCAGCTGGTAGAGGAAGTTGAAGGTGAAGTAAAAAGTAACCGCGTAGGAATAAAGTGGCAGGGCCGTGGACAGCATGACTTCAATGAAGCCGAAGACCGTCATCAGTGCCGGATAGAAGGTCAAAACCAGGTAGTAGTGTCCCAGGCCGTTTTTCCGGTTGATCAGGGCGTTATAGGCCGTAACCCCGAAGACGAAGGCCGAGTAGCTGATCGGCAAAAACAAGAAGAGGCCCGAGAAGAAGGGAGTAAAAGCATTGATGTCGTTGGAGGAAAAAATCAGCTCCGGCGCGAAAAGGGCGCAGATCACGTCAATGAAGGAAATCACGATGGGCAGCCCCAGGGCGATTCGGTTCTGCCGCTTGCTGGTGGCCAGGGGTAGCTCGATCTTGTAAGCAACGAACATCAAGGTCGTGTAGCTGAGGATGTTCAAAGTGATTGCCAAATAAAGGCTGGCGAAATTGATCAGAAAATCGTTGCCGGGCAGGAGGTGATTCATCCAAAGAGTCCGGGTCCCATCCCCCAAAAGGTAGGCGGCCTGGATCGTCAAACTGGTGTTGAACCAGTACTGCTGGCGGTTGTGCCGCTTGATCTGCGACGATGACCGCAAGAGCAGCAGAAGCATGATCACGCAGAAATATTCCGAAACCGCATAGGCAAATGCACGAGTGATTTGCATGTCTTTCTCCCTATAAAATGTGACACATTACTTAATTAATATAATAACTCATTTCTTTTAACAATAGGGTTTTTGGGCTTGAAAGATTGATTTAAAAATTCGATGTTAGCGCTTTTAATTCGCGTGCAAGTGTGTTATATTTTTAACCTGGTAGGGATTTATGAAATAATCAATTACTTTATTAGTATTTTTACTCAGGGAAAGAGAAATGGTTGAAATTGAAGAGACCCTTAAGCAGCTGTTAGAAGGACAGATCTGGTCCGGCACGATCAAGCAGGAGCTTGAAAGTCGGGGAATCTGCCTGAACCACTTGCTGATCAACAAGCAGAGACTGGCGGTGGTCGACTTGACCGACGAGTCCCTGATCAGACAGAGCCTGACGGAGCTGAAGAAAAATTTTCGCGGGGCGGTCAAGCAGCTGCTGGGCCAGCCGCTGGACTCGCCCAGCAGGGAGCAGGAGGCAGTCCGGCTGCTGCTGACCCTCTTTTTGAAGC
>NZ_BOCG01000150.1 GCF_016587775.1 Lactobacillus nasalidis
GTCGGCAATGGTGTCGGCCCGCTTGATCTGCTCTGACAGGCGCCAAGCCGCGTCAACCGTCAGGTAAGGGTCGTAGCCGACGACCTTCATCCCCAGGTCCAGGCAGGAATTGGCAACCAGGGAACCGACGTGGCCCAGGCCAATGACGGCAACCGTCTTGCCCAAAAGCTCAGTGCCGTTGAAGCTGGTCTTTTCCTTTTCAGTCCGCAATGTGATGTCGGCACCTGGCTTGGCGTTGGCTGACCAGTTGGCAGCGGCGATGATGTTGCGGCTGGCAATGATCATGGAAGCCAGAACCAGTTCCTTGACGGCGTTGGCATTGCCGCCGGGAGTGTTGAAGACCACGGTGCCGTTTTCCAGCGCCTTGTCCAGGGGGATGTTGTTGAAGCCGGCCCCGCAGCGGGCAATGGCCTTCAGATTTTTGGGAAATTCATGTTCATGCAGGTCGACTGAGCGGATAAGGTAGGCGTCTGGATCGTCAGTCTGGTTGATGCGGTAGTTGTCGCCGAATTCGGCCAAGCCTTCCTTGGCAATGGCATTGTAAGTCTTGATTTGGTACATGGGGAATCCTTTCTTAATGGTAACTTAAAAAATTAGTGCTTGGCGTCAAAATCTTTGATAAAGTCACAGAGGGCTTCTACGCCTTCAAGAGGCATGGCGTTGTAGATGCTGGCCCGCATCCCGCCAACCAGGCGGTGCCCCTTTAAGTTAAGCAGCTGGTGGGCAGTTGCCTCTTTGACGAATTCAGCGTCTAGGTCCGGGTTGCCGCTGACAAAAGGCACGTTCATGATTGACCGGCTGTCTGGGTCAACCTTGCTCTCAAAATTCTTGGAGTTTGCCAGGCAGTCGTAGAGCAGCTTGGCCTTCTCCTGGTTGATGGACTCAATTCCGGCCACGCCGCCTTTTTGCTTGAGCCACTTGAGGGCCAGGCCGGCCACGTAGATCTGGAAGACCGGCGGGGTGTTCAAGGCTGATTCTTTTTTGGCTTCGGTCGCGAAGTCAAAGAGGCCGGGCAGGTCGTCGTTTTTAACCAGCAGGTCCTTTCTGATGACCAAAACGGTCAAGCCGGCCGGAGCCAGGTTCTTCTGGGCACCGGCGTAGATCAAGGCAAACTTGTTGAAGTCGTAGTCTTGGCCGAGGAAGTTTGATGACGCGTCAGCCACCAGGGGGATGTCGGTTTCAGGAATCTGGTCGTCCCGGTAGGCCGTTCCCATGATGGTGTTGTTGGTCGTAATGTGCAGGTAGTCGTAGTCCTGGTCAAATTTTGCCGGAATTTCCGGGACCGCAGTATAATTGTTGTCCTTGGCGCTGGCAACGATGTCCACCGTCAGGCCAGGCACCTTGGCCGCGTCCTCGGCTGCTCTTTGGGCCCAGTGGCCGCTGTCGACGACGGCAATGCGGTGGTATTTGCGGGCCAGGTTCAAAGGAATCGTGGTGAACTGCTGGGTAGCCCCGCCAGTGAGAAAGAGGACGTCGTATTCTTCCGGGTCCAGTTTCATGAGCTCCAGGAGGTCTGCCTTGGTTTCAGCGTACAGGTCCTTGTAGAGGGCTGACCGGTGCGAGATTTCCATGACGCTCATACCGCTGCCCGCGTAGTCGGGCAGGTCGCGCTTGATCTGGGCAATTACTTCGACTGGCAGCATGGCTGGGCCGGCCGCAAAGTTGTAGCATGTCATAAATGAATTCCTTTCTGAAAAAACAAAGGGCACTCGCTTAGCGTGAGTGCCCTTTGCCATGAAATGTTATGTTGGAGTTGTTGTTTCGGCCTCACTGTTGTTATACTGTGCTGAAGGCCATCACAAATTGCAGCCTTCTTAAGTGGAAGAAGACTGGGAGGAGGAAAAAAGTTCAGCTTGCATTGGGGTTAATGTTAAGTAAGTCATTTTTTTCGCTCCTTTCGTGTGATTAATTTTATTATAAAGCCAAAATTAGAAATGTCAACATAATTTTAATCTTGGTATAATAATTCTTAGCAAAATAAAAGCTTTAACAAACGGAGGATCAGCATGACCACATTCTACTTTATCCGTCACGGGCAGACCTTTGCCAACAAAGCAGGGCTGAAGCAGGGGACGATCAACACTCCCAACACCTATCTGACCGACCTGGGCAAAAAGCAGGCGCAGAAGCTGGCTGACCAGTTCGACATCAGCGCTTTTGACCGCCTCTTCGTGTCGCCTCTGGTCAGAACCAAGCAGACGGCGGAAATTCTGAATCAAAAAGCCGGCCTGCCGGTTGCTGAGGATGACCGCCTGCTGGAAATTTCATACGGGGACTGGGACGGGCAGAAGAACAGCGAGCTGATGGCCAAGTATCCGAATTACTTTTCTCCTTTGGTCAACGACGTGACTGAAGACTACGTCCAAGCAGCCCCAAACGCGGAAAGCTTTGCCCACGTTGAAATGCGGACGGCGGCTTTTGCCGAGGAGATCAGCCGGCGCTATCCAGACGACCAGATCGTGGTGGTGACCCACGGCTTCACGGTCAGATCATTTGCAATCAACGCCACCGGCGGCCAGGGCTTGCAGATTTTGGAGCCGGACAACTGTTCAGTGACCAAGATCCTGGTCGACCCGCTGTCCTTCAAGCAGCACCTGGTCTACTACAATCGGACCGTGACCGGTTTTTAAAAAAAGCAGGACAACAGAAAAACGGAACCGTTTCGGTTCCGTTTTGTGCTTTAATCGACAGATTTCAAAGCGTCCAGCATGTTGACGGACTTGATCTTCTTGTGCATGACCAGGGCCACTAGGGCGGTGATCACGGCAGGAATCAGGGCCGAATACATGAAGTTGCTTGCCTTCATTGCCGGGTCGAACATGGCGTTGTCCGGCGGCAGGCTGGTAATGATGAAGGAGTGCAGGCCGATCCCGAGCAGGTAGCCGCAGAGGATGCCGATGACGGAGAGAATGATCGTTTCCCGGTAGATGTACAGGGTCGTTTCATTGTCAAAGAAGCCAAGCACTTTGATGGTCGACAGCTCCCGGATTCTTTCCTCGACGTTGATGTTGGAAAGGTTGTAGATGACGACCAGGGCAAGGAGGGTGGCCATGCCGATCAGGATGATCATGACCCGGTTCAAGCTGCCCATGATGTTGTCGATGGTCTGCTTGTTGCTGGTGTTTTGGTTGATCCCCTGGATCGCCCCGGACTTCATCAGCTTCCGGGAGTACTTGGCCAAGGACTGGCCCGGCTTTAAAGTGATCAGCTGGGCGTTGGCGCTTGCCTTTTTGTCAAAAAACTTCTTGTAGGCAGCCTTGTTCATGAAGACGTAGTGGCCAATGTACATTTCGCAGATGCCGGTCACCTTGATCTTGTGCCAGCTGCCGTCGCTGTCTTTCAGCTTGATGTAGCTGCCGACTTTGGCCCCGAGC
>NZ_BOCG01000151.1 GCF_016587775.1 Lactobacillus nasalidis
GGTGGTTGTCATCACAGTAGGTCAGTTCGCCAAAAACGCTGCGCAGCAGCCAGTTGATCTGGTTGACCGTGAGCAGTCCGCAGTCAAGCTTGACATAAGTGTCCCCGCTGACTGCCTGGGTCTTGGCGGCCGCCTTTTCCAGCCAGTCCGGATCATTTGGGTCAATCCCTTCAACCGTGTACTTCCCTTTGCCCTTCCCTGCCAGATCTTCTTCAGCCACCTTATTCTGGTCCAGTTCACCCAGCCAGTACAAACCGTCATCTCTAGCCATTTCACGTCACGCTTTCTATTCAAACTACTTGCATTCATTACCTGTTAATTTAATAATAACATGCAACAGGAACTTAAGCCAGTTTTTTCTTCAAAAGGGACAAAAAAAGACCAGCCTCAGGCTGGTCTTAGAGCAATAATCGTAAATTGTCTTAATGCTGATTAGTGGTGGGAAGCACCGCTGGTTGCTTCTGGTTCAGCTGGCTTCTCTTCTTCCTTGGCAGCTGCTGCCTTGGTTGAAGGACCAGTCTTGGCGTCTGGGTCAGAGTTGCGGCGGTAGGTTGCCCCAGTTGAAGCGTCTGGGTCAACAACCAGCTTCTGGCCAGTTGATTCGCAGAAGTACTTCACGAATGGGTAGATGTCTTGTACCCATTCATAGATACCCATGTAGTTGCCTTCTTCGTCTTCCACTCTCTTGTAGTAGTGCAAAACGAGTTCGGTCAGGTTGCCAGTTGGCACCGGCATCCAAACTGAGTCATGGCCGCCTTCCTTGGTCCGCAGAGCGTGCACGACCTTCTTGGCAGTCGGGATGACGTCGCGGATGTCAGGGTGAACCGCGCCCATAGTGTCGCCGACTTGGGCTGGCACACGGCCGGCCTTCATCTTGTAGTTAGGGTCTTGTGGACGGTTGTACCACAGGAATTGGTTGTTGTCGTCCACGTAAGTCATTTCGCCAAAAGTGTTCCGCAGCATCCAGTTGAGCTGGTTAACGGTCAAAAGACCAGCGTCCAGCTTCACGTAGTCGTCCCCTTCAGCCGCGCCAACCTTGGCAGCTGCCTTGTCCAGCCACTCAGGGTCGTTCTTGTCCAAGCCGTCAACCGTGTAGCGGCTGTGGCCAGTTGCTTCAAAATCTTCCTTCAAATATTCTTCAGGGTTCATGTCCTGCAGCCATTTTGGTTCTGCCAAGATTCAGTCTCCTTAAGTTCTTACAAACTACTTGTTATCTTTTCTTACTTACAAGTTTAATTGTACTCTGTAAGCACTTACCTTTCAAGAATAATATATCATATTTTTAATATGCGGTAAATTTAATATTTGACTTAAAGTATTTTTGTAGACCAGGATTTGATATATTTTATCATATAAAAGATGAAAAGCGCAGCAAAAAAGCCAAGCCTAATCCGGCTTGACTTTGTTCAAAACGATGATCTGGTCGAACATGGCCTTTTCCACGTCCGAAATCTTGTGGGCCACCTCGATGACCGCCACCTTCGGGTTGCCCAGCAGGGTCTCGTGAATTTCCAGAGACAGGCGCGGGTCCAGCGCGCTGGTGGCTTCGTCAGCCAGCAGAATCGGCCGGCCGGACAAGAGGGCCCGGGCGATTTCCACCCGCTGGATCTGCCCGCCGGAGAGGTTGTTGCCGTTCTCGCCGACAGAGTAGTCCAGGCCGTTTTCCTGGATCAGGTCGTCCAGCCCCGCTTCATGGCAGGCCATGAGCAGCTGCTCTTCATCGACTTCTCGGCCCAAAGTCACGTTGAAGCGGAGAGTGTCGTCAAACATGAACGGCTTTTGGTTGACGTAGGAGTAGAAGTTGTGGGCCTTGTACCAGTCCCCGGTCACGTCTTCGCTGTTGATCAGGATTTCCCCGTGACTCGGCTTGTAGATCCCCAGCATGAGCCGCAGAAGCGTCGTCTTTCCCCAGCCTGACGGGGCCATCAACAGAATTTTTTCTCCCGGCTTGACCTTGATGTTCACGTGTTCAAAAATCTGCCGCTTGCTGTGCTTGGTCACGTAAGCCACGTCGCGGATTTCCATGCCGTCGAAGTGGTCGACCGGGTAGCTGTCGTCTTTTTGCACGTAGTTGAGGGCCCGCTGGGTCCGCTGCCACATCGGCACCGTGGACTTGACCTGGTTGAATTCGTTGAACAGGGTGACCACCGGCGTGATGAAGTTGATGGCCAAATCGACCATCATGACCAGAGTCCCGACTGCCAGCCGGCCCTGCATCATCATGATCCCGCCGATCGTGCAGGGAATGATGAAGCAGAAAAGCTCAGCCGCTGAATAAATCAGTTCCAGGGCCCAGGCCTGGGTCAGCGTCATGTTTCTCAAGGCCGTTTCCATGTCCCCGGCCGCGCTCACCGCCCGCTTGACGATGTTGGTGCGGACGTTGTAGAGCCGGGCTGACTGCGCCCCGTTCAAACTGTCGGACACGTACTGGGTGTAAACGGCGTTCTTCTTGGTCCAGATCTTGGACTTCTTGGTGATGATCCGGCTGGTAAAAATCTGCACACAGGCCGGCGCCAGCGTGGCGATGATGAAGACCAGGGTCATTTCCCAGGAATTGTAGAAGGCAAAAGCCAGCGAGCCGACAAAGGTCAGACTTTGGTAGATGATGTCCAGCTGGGCCGTCACCCGGTTGGTCTCGATCTGCTTTAAGTCATTGGTCATAAAGCTCAGCCCATCCTTGGTGTCCAGGCTGTTCTGGTCGATCAAATAGCGTAAATTGGCCTCCTTCAAGGTCATATTCACGCTGCGGATGATGTTCATTTTGGTCGTTTCATAGACAAAATTGCTGGCCATGAACAGCAGCTGGCCGCCGGCCGTCAAAGCGGCGAAAGCAACCAGGCGGCTGTAGTCGCTCTTGCCCGATGAAGCAATGTTGAGCATGATCTTGAGCATGTAGGCCACGAACAAAACATTGCAGGCCTTGATTGCCGCCAGGAAGGTGAATAGGGCGACCTGGCTTTTCCGTGCGTATTTGAGACTCATTGGAAAATCCCTCTCTTTCATAATCATTATAGCAATCTTTCCTGTTTTTTCCGCTGACATTGATATAATTAAGACATTCCTAAGAAAGTAAAATCTTGCTAAAGCGATTACCCCTAGTTGTTTAGAAAGGATTTAAAAGTAAAAAATGAAACTTGTCGAACTGCACACCAAAGCCGATCAGCAAACCGGCAGCTACTACCTGGGCTACCTGGTTTACCAAAGTTCCGAAGTCACGGTCCTCATCAGCCTGGATGATGATGCCAACGCTGGCGGGCTCCTGGTCGTCAGCAACCAGGACGTGCTGGCCAGCGTCGACGAATCCCCCAGCCTGGCCTACTGCCAGCGCCTGATCGACGAGGGCCGGTCGACTGATCCTTTTGAGCTCATGCCGCTTAACCAGCAGCTGCTGAAAACGCCCCTGACCAGCCTGATCGCGGCCTGCGAAACCGCCATGGAAAAAGAGCTGCCCATCAGCCTGACCTTGACCAGCGGGACTGTCTACACCGGCCTCATCGTCCGCACCAGCCCCAAGGAAATCCAGCTTAGGCAGATCGGGGCCGATTACGAGCCTGACCAGCTGCGCCTGGTCGTGCCGCTGGCGGAAATCTCCAGCCTGGAACTGAACGCTCCCCTGCACAAGCTCTGGAAGGAATACCGGACGGTCAAGGACCAGTTTGCCGGCCAAAACCCTTACGGCTTGGTCGAGCTCTACCTGGACTGGCTGGAAGACGACCGCTTCGGCAACTACCTGCTGGGCCGGGTGCTGGACCAGGATGACCACTACCTGCTCTTTGAAAGCCTCAATGACTACGGGCAGCTGGAGGCCGTCTGCCTGGTCAACCGCGAGGACGTGGTGCACGAATCCGTCACTTCCGCGGCGATCGACTTCAACAGCTTCCTGGTCGCCCGCAATCAAAGAAAGGGCATCTTTGACCCGGGCCAGCTGAGCCAGCTGGCTGAATCCCTGGACCATGTGCCCAGCGTGGCCGAAGTGATCCAAAAGGCCGGCAAGCAGCTGGTCAACGTCGATGACTACGAGCTGCCCGGCGAAAACCTGGGCTACGTGACGGAAGTAAACGGCCAGGGCTTCAGCATCCAGGACCCGGAAAGCGGGCAGGAAGTCAGCCACCTTTTTGAAAATGTCTGCATCCTGGACCTGGCCAGCACCGAATTGGAAAAAATGCGCGAATTCCTGGCCGCCCAGAACCAGTAAAGGCGTAAAATATATTAGGACAAAGCAATAGTTAGGAGATTTTGCAGATGAAACAAGGAACGACGATTTTGACTCTGGACAATGGCTACCATCTCTGGACCAACACTCAAGGCACAGGCGACATCCACCTGCTCTGCCTGCACGGGGGCCCGGGCGGCAACCACGAATACTGGGAAGACACGGCTGAGCAATTGAAAAAGCAGGGCCTGAACGTCCAGGTCCACATGTACGACCAGCTAGGTTCGCTTTATTCCGACCAGCCGGACTACAGCGACCCAAAGATCGCTGACAAGTACCTGACTTACGAATACTTCCTGGACGAAGTTGAAGAAGTCCGCCAGAAGCTGGGCATCGACAACTTCTACCTGATCGGGCAGAGCTGGGGCGGCCTGCTGGTCCAGGAATACGCCGTCAAGTACGGCGACCACCTCAAGGGGGCCATCATCTCCTCCATGGTTGACGACATCGACGAATACGTGGCCGCCGTCAACCGCCGCCGGCAAGAAGTCCTGCCGCAGACGGAAATCGACTTCATGCACGAATGCGAGGCAAAAGGCGACTACGCCAACCAG
>NZ_BOCG01000152.1 GCF_016587775.1 Lactobacillus nasalidis
GGCAGAAGAAGTACCGTCTAAATTAATTCAGACAAGAGTCTATGAACTACATCCAAACAAGACTATGAGAAGAGTTTTGGATGAAGCTTGTGACTATCGCCGCTATTGCTGGAATCAAGGCCTTGCCTTGTGGAATAAAATGTACAAGGCAAGGCAAGCACTTAAATCTTCTTTGGCCTCCGACCCCAAAAAGCTGGCCGAAGAGCAGAAAG
>NZ_BOCG01000153.1 GCF_016587775.1 Lactobacillus nasalidis
AAAACGTCCGCCATGCCAACCGCGACGCCCAGTCCGGCGCGATCATGACCTACCTGGCAGCCAAAAGCGGCCGGGTCTCTTTAAAAGAAGCGGCCGCCTACTTCGGCTACCAGGCCAATTATTTCTCCCGCCTCTGCCGCAAGCTTTTTGCCATGGACTTCGTCCACCTGCGCCGCAACATCCGGATCAACCTGGCCCGCGAGCAGCTGCGCCTGACCAACAAGACCCTGGAAGAAATTGCTTCTGAATTGGGCTACCAGGACCTCTCCAGCTTCTCCAAAGCCTTCAGCGAGGCCAGCGGCCTGACGCCGGGCCGCTTCCGCAAAAAATACGGCCTGACGGAGCAGCCGCCAGGCCAAAACTGATTATTATGACTTATCGATCTGATTAGCAATCAAAATTGATCCCCCGCCGCTCATAGCCTACAATTGAACACGATCAAAGAAATAAAGGAGCGGCTAAAATGACGGATGAAGAAATTATTGTCGGCCTTTACCGGCAGGAAAATGCGGCCATGACCGCCAAGGACGTCAAAAGCCTGGATGAGATCCTGGCCCCGGACATGACCCTGCGGCACATGACCGGCTACCTTCAGCCCAAGCAGGAATGGCTCAGCCAGATCCAAAGCGGCGAAATGCACTATTTTTCTTCTGAAGAAGAAAAGATCAAGGACATCCACATTGCCGGCAACCACGCCAGCCTGGTCGGCCAAAACAAGGTAAAGGCCAGTGTCTGGGGCTCCCGGCCCGCGGTCTGGCGGCTGCAGATGAAGATGGAATTTGCCAAAGTGCATGGCCGCTGGATCATCGCCAGCCAGCAGGCCAGCACGTATTGATTTTTAAGGAGACATTGCCATGAAACACGTATTGATTATCGGCGCAACCGGCACGCTTGGCAGCGAGGCCCGGGAAGCACTTTTGACCGGCACAGACGACCAGCTGACCCTGTTTTCCCGCACCGCCGGCCGCATCCAGATCTTGGAACCGGAACGCGAGAAAGCCATCAGCGGCAGCGTCCTGGACGACGCTGCCCTTGACCAGGCCCTGCAAGGCCAGGACGCGGTCTTTGCCGCCCTGTCCGGGGACCTTAGGGCTTTCGCTGACAAGATCGTCAAGGCGATGGACAGAAACGGCGTCAAGCGCCTGGTCTTCATCAGCTCCATGGGGATTTACAATGAAATCCCGGCTTCCCTTGGCGGGGGCAACCTGGACACCAATCCGGTTTTGCGCCCCTACCGGGAAGCAGCCGACGTGATCGAAAACTCGGACTTAAACTACACGGTTGTCCGTCCCGGCTGGTTTACCGGCGGCCCGG